>BJHB01000018.1:0-19531 GCA_014191415.1 Chloroflexota bacterium | reverse complement strand
GAACATCGCGACATCCGGCCTGGCGTCGGCGACACATGAACTTGCCCACCTTGACAACATGGACGTGTCGCTGTGTGCCCGCACGATCGAGGCCAACCGCGAGTTCCTCGTTGGCGTCAAGGTGCGAATGGGCGCGCCCGATGTCAACCCCCATGGCATGGAACCGCTGCGTCGCGCTATTGAAGCAGCCACCCGGGTTGGCCTGCCGATCATGGTCCATCTTGGCATGTCGCCACCGTCGATGGACGAGCTCGTTGGTGCTCTCCGTCCCGGCGATAGCATCACGCACGCCTTCAACGGCAACACCATGCGCATGATCGGCGAGGATGGCGTGATCGTGCCGTCGGTTGCCCGCGCCTGGGACGCCGGGATGATCGTTGACATCGGCCACGGTGCCGGTGGGTTCAGTTTCCTGACCGCCGAGGCCCTGATGGGGCAGGGACGTGCACCGGATGTGATCTCGACTGACCTGCACCAGTTGGCCGTGAATGGTCCGGCATTCGACTTGCCCACCGTCATGAGCAAGTTCCTTGCGCTTGGCATGACATTGGACGACGTGGTCGAACGCGCCACGACGCGCCCGGCCCGCGTACTCGGCCGCCACGACCTCGGCACTCTCCGGCCCGGCGCCCACGCGGACGTTGCCCTCTTCAAGCTCGATCACGGCGACTTCGCCTTCTATGACGTGCGGGGCATCCGGCGTGACGGCCACAGCCGTCTTCGCAACACCAGAACCCTCGTGGGTGGAAGGGTCCTTCCGTCGCTGCCCCCGACTCCTCCCGCACTCTGGATGACGCCGTCGTACCTCCAGACGCGGATTGCGCAAGCCGGGCATGTTCCAGACGGCTACGTGTGGCCGTACGGCAATCTGGACTGAGGGCATGCCTGCCAGCGACCGGTTGCTACCCTCAAACCCGTCCGGTTCTGGTGACGACGTAGTGGCGCGTATTGCCCCGCGCCATCATTCCGGATGACGTGGAGATGAAGGCAGTGGCTACCACGCAGGTGTCAAAGGCGGGTACCAACGGGCATCGGGTTGCATCCGAGGCCCTTCCCGCGGCGGTTCGCCCGGCGATTCCGGTCGGCGCCGCTTCGGACCTCCTGATTGTCGATTGTGACATTCACTTCACGCCAGATCCGAAGGCAATCGAACGGCGCCTGCCCCAACCGTGGCGGTCAAGGTGGGAGAGCGGCAGCCGCGGTGCCGGAGGCAGTGGGTACTGGAACCCGAATGGGGTGATCCGGCGCGATACCCGCCTTCCAGACGGGCGGTACATCGACACCGACCCACACGCGATGGCCGAACACCATCTGGACCGCAATGGCATCACCTACGGCATGCTGAACCTGGCGTCGTTCACGTTTGCCGTCACGCCGGAGTCCGACTGGGGCGCCGCGATTGCCTCGGCGACGAATGACACCATCATCGAGGATTGGCTTCCGGTCGACCCCCGGTACCGCGTGTCAATGCTTGTCTCCCCTGTCGATCCGGTCCTCGCAGCCAAGGAGATCCGCCGGGTCGGACGGACGCCCGGCGTGGTCCAGGTCCTGATGCCAAGTGCGACCCCGATGGCCCTTGGACGTCGCTTCTTCGATCCGATCTATGAGGCCGCCAGCGAACTCGGTCTCCCGGTGGCGGTGCATCCAGGCTTCGAGGGTGTCGGGGTCTCCCTGCAGGCAACGGCCGTCGGCCAACCGGGCAGCTATCTCGAATGGCACACATCGCTCTCCGGCACCTTCCAGGCGCATCTGGTCAGCCTGCTTGCCGAGGGAACCTTCCAGCGGCACCCGGACCTCAAGTTCGTCCTCGTCGAAGGTGGTGTGGCATGGTTGCCAACGTTGTTATGGCGTCTTGACAAAAATTGGCGCGCGCTACGCATGACCGCGCCGTGGCTTGACCGTCCACCGAGTGAGATCGCAGCTGATCACGTCCGTCTCACGACCCAACCGATCGAGGAGTCGCCAAACCCGGACCATGTCCGCCAGATCATGCGGATGTTTCCTGCCGAGCGGATGGCGATGTTCTCGAGCGACTTTCCCCATTGGGATGGTGACACTCCCGACTTCACGGCGGCGTCTTTCCCTCCGGAAGTCCGGCGCCAAGTGATGGGACTCACTGCGTGCGACCTGTACCACCTTGACCCGATGGTAACCGTGCGAGCACCGGTCCCGGCTCCGGCTTCAATCACTGGGAAGCCGGCAGGCGCCGTGCCCATGGATGCCCCGCGTGGGGGCTACGAGTGACCGCGGACACACCCCGCACACCCGCGCGGGGGCACTGGTGGTCAGTCGTGCCACTGGCCGATTTGCCTCCGGGATCCCGGCGCGTCGTGCGCGCGGGACCGTTCACCGTTGGGGTGTTCAACCTGAATGGTCGCATCGTCGCCATTCTTGACCTTTGTCCACACGAACGTGTCCCCATATGTGGCGGGCGGGTCGACGGGACCACCCTGCCGTCGTCCTATGGGACGTTCGACTGGTCGCGCGACGGGGAGATCATTGCCTGTCCGTGGCACGGATGGGAGTTCGACCTGGTGTCCGGAGCCTGCCTCGTGCATCCGGGAAAGCGATTGCGACATTTCCCGGTGCGCGTTGAGGATTCTGTCATTTATGTCCAGGCCTGAGCGGATGGGTCTCGCCGGAACCGCCTCGCGCCGGGAACTTTCACGATGAATGCCCTGATCCTTGCTGCCGGCTATGCCACGCGCTTGTATCCCCTGACCCTGGACACGCCGAAGCCACTCCTTCCCGTCGCCGGCAGGCCTGTGCTTGACTACATGCTTGACGAACTCCGGGCGATTCCCGGCTTGCGGCGGGTCATCGTCGTGACCAACCACCGGTTTGCGTCGCATCTGGCACGGTGGGCGGAAACAACCGACGCTGCGGGTGATCTTCTGATCGAGGTCCTGGACGACCAGACGGAGAGCAACGAGACCCGGCTCGGAGCGATCGGCGACGTGGCGTTTGCCGCGATGGCCATCCCGGACCTCCGTGGATTGCCGTTGTTCGTGCTTGCCGGCGACAACCTGACGGATTTCCGGCTTGCCGACCTCGTCGCCGACTTCCACGCACGGCAGGGTGCGGCTTCGGTGATCTGCCTTGTCCGCGAACCAGATCCGGTGACGCTGAGGCGGTCCGGGGTGGTCACCATCGACGCCACTTCACGCGTGACCGGGTTCGTCGAGAAGCCATCCGACCCGCCATCGGACCTGACCTGTCCGGCCTTCTATGTCTATTCGGCCGAGGCCCTCAGTCTGGTTCCCGGGTACCTTGCCTCGGGCGGTTCACCAGATGCGCCCGGGAACTTCATTGCGTGGCTTCATGGCGTTGCTCCGGTCTACGGGCACGTGTTTGACGAACCGCGCTACGACATCGGCTCCGTGGAGAGTTACGAGGCGGTCTGCCGACTGTTTGAGGGCCGACGTGAGAACCTGGGCGATGGCTTCGTACCGACCCCATAGGCAATTCAGAGGTGCGCGATGACCGGAAGCAGGCCGAACATCCTGGTGATCTTCGCCGACCAGCAGCGGTGGGACACGCTCGGTTGCAATGGACACCCGATGGATCTGACCCCGGAACTGGACCGTCTGGCACGGTCGGGAACACGGTTCGTCCTGCCCATCACCAACCAGCCGGTCTGCGCGCCGGCCAGGGCCACGTTGCTCACCGGCCGGTACGGCACCTCACACGGGGTTTGGCGCAATAACATCGGCCTCGCTCCCGGGACGCAGACCCTCGCCACGAGGCTGTCAGGTGCCGGGTACCGAACTGGCTACGTCGGCAAGTGGCACCTTTCCCCCGCTGAACTCGGTCGTGGTGCGGTGCCTGCCGATTACCGCGCCGGTTTCCGTGACTGGTGGGAGGCCTCGAACGCACTGGAGTTCACGTCCCAGCCGTTTGACACCGTGATGTTCGATGCCGATGGTGCCGAGGTCCGCCCACGTGGATACCGGGTAGATGCCTGCACCGACCGCACAATCGAGATGATCCGTCACCTCGGTTCCGCAGATGATCCGTTCCTCGCGATGGTCTCGTTCCTCGAACCCCACCACCAGAACGACGTGGACGAATACGTCGCGCCCATTGGGTACGCCGAACGCTACGCATCACCATTCGTCCCGGAGGATTTGCGCCCCTTGCCGGGTTCATGGGGACAGCACCTTCCCGGCTACTATGGCGCAATTCGCAGCCTTGACGAGAATGTCGCCAGGCTTGTCGCGACGCTTGACGAGATGGGGAAGCTGGACAACACGATCATCGTCTATACCGCCGATCACGGGTGCCACTTCAAGACCCGGAACCGCGAGTACAAGCGGAGTTGCCACGACAGTTCGATCCGGGTGCCACTGGTGATCGCGGGTCCGGGATTTGATCGCCGGCAGGTCATCCACGAACCGGTCAGCCTGGTTGACCTCTGCCCGACCCTTCTGGATGCGTGCGGTGTCGACCGCGACGAGACCATCCAGGGGCGATCATTCCTGCCACTTGTGGCACGGGACGCCGACACTTGTGCGACCTGGCCAGAAGAGGTGTTCATCCAGATCAGCGAGTCCGGTGTCGCCCGCGCGTTGCGCACCGAACGGTGGGCCTATGGAGTACTGGCGATTGGACTGGGTGGCAGCCAGGTGCCTGGTTCGGATGACTATGTCGAGACACATCTCTATGACACCTATGCCGACCCGCACCAGCATGTAAACCTGATCGGCAGGTCGGGCTACGACGGGGTACGGCTACGCCTGCGAGGTCGTCTGGTGGCGCGCATGGTCGAGGCCGGCGAAACGGTGCCCGGGATACGCGACCTTGTCGGAAGTACCACTGTCTAGGAATTGCGCCGTCGCAATGTTCAGCCGGTGGCGGTTGCCGGAGGGTGGGTTCGCGTACGCCTGACCCGCAGTCCAAGAACCGCCACCCCAAGGCCGCCCATCGCGCCCGCGGCGATGGCGAGGGCACTGCGCGGGCCGAGATGGTCAAGCATGAACCCGCCTCCGGCAGCTCCAACCGTCATGCCGGTGTACGCCACCCATCGGTACGCGCTGTTCACGCGTCCCTGAAGTGCGTCCGGGATTGCGGCGAGGCGGAAGGCAACCTGGACGATTCCCGTCAGCGACTCGCAGAACGTGGCGACGGCCATCCCGGCCATCGCGACGAAGATGTGGGGGGCGCCAGCGAGGATTGCAAAGCCGGCGGCGTTCGCGAAGACGACGACGATCATCAGGGGCCAGATTGCAAACCGGGCCCGCAGTCTGGTCGCCACGAAGGCTGCAACCAGACTGCCCCCGCCCCCGGCAGTTAGGACCCACCCGATCTCCTGTGTGGAAGCCTTCAAGCTGGATTGCGCAAGCACGATTGCGCCCAACACGAGTGACCCGAGCAACATCCGGTGCACGAAGTTCATGGCCATCATGCCCTGCAGGTCGGGGTCGTTCCACAAGTAGCGCAGGCCTTCGGCGATGTCGGCGCGGAGTCGCCCCAGGCCGGTACTGCCATCGGGTCCGGTTGCGGCCCGAGGTGCCTGAAGCCGGGTGGCGACCGAGACCAGGGCGATCATCGAGAAGGCGTAGGTCATCGTGTCAAATGAATACCCATACGCCGCGCCGGCCGGGGTGGTCGCGCCGAGGCCGATGATCGTCGCCCCGAGCGCCGGGCCGAGGACCGTCGCCACCCCGTTCGACGCCTGGTTGAATGCCTGGGCCGCCGTGATCTGGGCGCGGGTTACCACCCGTGGCAGGGCCGACACCTGGGCGAGGTTCGCGAACGCCTGCGACGCCCCCTGCACTAGGGCGACGACGTAGAGTTGCGGGATAGTCAGAGCCCCGAACCACCAAGCGACTGGCACTGAACCGACGGAGATCAGCCGGGCGACGTCGCACCCGATGAGGATTCGCCGGCGGTCGTTGCGGTCGATGATCACTCCGGCCAACAGGCCGATGATCAGGAACGGCAACGTCTGGGCCGCGGCAATCAGTCCGGCATCGGCCGGCGAACCGGTCAGGGCAAGCACGAGGAGCGGCGTCGCAAGTTTGCTGACGCCCGCACCGATGGCCGACGCCACCTGGCTTCCCCAGAGGCGCACGAAGTCGGAGTTCCGGTGCAGTGGCCGGTCGTCAGGCACCAAAACAGGTGACTGCGGTGGCCCGGTTGGCGGTGACTTGACCGGGATGAGCGTCGTCATTGCGATGCCGTGGCAAGGCGGAGGCCAAAGCTCACAAAGACCGTTCCCAACAATCCCTCCTGGAAACGGCGCACCCTCGGTCGACGAAGGACTGGCGCGACGAACCCCAGCGCGAAAACGTAAAGACTTAGCCAAACTATATTGACAATTGCCATCATGATGGTCAGCAAGACCGCCTGGACGATGACGAATCCGGCTGGATCGAGATACTGGGGCAGGAACGTCAACATGAACACCGCCATCTTGGGATTGGTGATGGCGCTGACCACGCCTTGCGCGAATGGTGATGCGCCAAGGCGTGCCGGTCCCCACCGCTGCAGCATGGTCACGAATGGTGCGGGTGCCGATGGGGCGATCTCGGCGAGCTTGGTTGCCTGGGTCACCTCGCTGTCGAGTGGCCTTGTCACGTGCTTGCGGAATGCCTCGCGGAACGCCAGGATGCCGAGCCAGAAGAGGTAGAGGGCGCCAACGACCTTGAAGACCGTGAATGCGGTCACCGACACCGCAAGGAGTGCCGCCACCCCGAAGACCACCGCAAAGGTGTGCGCGAACATGCCGGCTGCCGATCCCCAGGCGGTGGCGAGACCGGCCCCTGACCCGTGGATCAGCGTGTTGCGCAAGGTGAGTGCAGTGTCAGGCCCCGGGGTGACCGCAATGATCAGCGCGGCGACGAGGAAGCCGCCGAGGGTCGTCATGGTCAGTGGAAGCAGGGCGTGGAAGTCCATGACAGTGGCAATCTGGATCGGCAAGACGCATCTTCGCCGGTCTTCCGGTGACGTCTGGCCAGTATACGCCGGTCCCCGGTCGCACCTCCGTCCGGGTGGGGCGCCCGCCGCAGGGAAGGGGCGGGACTCTCTGGTGAGGAACTTGCATAAGTCGAACTACGGACTTATACTTGCTGGAGGTGACCGGTGCTGGTTGCCCACGTGACCATGGGAGGCCCACGCAATGCTGTTCACAGCTGCACGTACCCCGTTAGGCAGGCTTCGCGCCTTCGACCGCGAACTCACCGTCCGCTATGCCGATGCCATCGTCCACCGCCACTTCGAAGAGGCGGCCCGGATCTACGACCGTCGTCGCGCGGCCCGCCGGGCAATCCTCACCGCCGAAGAGTTGGGCGGTGACCGCGCCGCCGTACCTTCTGTCTAGGCCCGACGGAGCACCAGACCTTGCACCGCCCCCGCGTCCGTCTGGCGTCGGGGGTATCCTGACCCGCGCCCCGGCGCCGATTTCCGGCCGACCTCGGGTGCGCGGGAAAGGGTGACTGATGCCTAGGCTCTCCGTGTGTGTCGAGATGATTTTCCGGCACTTGCCATTCATTGAACGCCTCGAGGCCACCTCCAAGTCCGGCTACGACGCCTTCGAGTTCTGGCAGTGGCAGGACAAGGACATCGGAGCCATTGCTGCCGAGGCATCCCGGTTGCACCTCAAGGTGGCTGCCTTCGGCGTCGGCCCGAACATCGTCCAGGGCACGTTGGTCGATTCCTCGAACCACGATGCCTACCTCGCCACGATGCGCACGGCCATCGAGCATGCGAAGCGCCTGGATTGCCAGACCCTCATCGTGACCACAGGCAATGAGATTGCCGGCCTTTCCCGTGCTGCGCAATTCGACGCCCTGCAGCGGGGCCTCGAACGGGTGGCGCACGCCGCTGCCGAGGGCGGGGTGACCATGGTGGTCGAACCCCTGAATACCCGGGTCGACCACGCCGGATATTTCCTCGATCACGGTGCGGATGCATTCCGGATCGTCCGTGAGATCGGTCACCCCAACCTGCGCGTCCTCTATGATATATATCATATGCAAATAATGGATGGCGACCTGATCTCGACGATCGAGTCGAACATTGACCTGATCGGCCACTTCCACATTGCCGATGTCCCCGGCAGGCACGAACCCGGTACGGGTGAGATCAATTACGCGAATGTCTTCCGTCGGATCGACGCCACGTCCTACGCCGGGCATGTCGGTCTCGAGTACCGGCCATCTGGTGACCACTCCGCGTCGCTGGCAGGGGTCAAGGCGCTGGCTTGAACCAGCACCGACGAAGGCCTCGTCCCGAGGCGTGCCGGTTTCATCGCGGTCACGGTGCAACGTTCACCGGGGGCTCGGCGAGGGGGAGAATGCAATGGCGGTCGTGAGGCTTGAAGTCACCACCCGGGAGCCGTACGCGGGAGGGCAGTCATTTGGAGCGACCGGTTCCTACGAGAAGGTCGCGGGCCGCCTGCACCTTGCCGTCGATCCCCTTCACACTGCGAATTCCATGATTGCGGGTCTTGACCACGCGACCCGCGATGCCTCCGGCATGGTGCACTTCTCCACCGCATTCCGTCTCCTGCAGCCCGTCGACCCGGTGCGCGGGAACCGCAACCTCCTGTTCTTCGTGGTGAACCGGGGCCGCCAGGCGGTCCCGTTCAACCGCCCGCCGGCCGAGCCAGACCCGACCGAGACCCTGGACCCCGGCGACGGGTTCCTGATGCGTCACGGGTGGACGGTGACCTGGTGCGGGTGGCAGTGGGACGTCATCGACGATCCGGTCCTGATCGGCCTTGATGCCCCGGAAGCGGTCGGTCCCGATGGGGTTGCCCTTGGTGGCGAAATCGTCGTGATGTTCCAGCCCAGCGTGCACCACGCGGACCAGGAGCTCTCGCATTGGCCCCAGCATCCGGCTCCCGGACACCGTTTCTACCGGCACCGGCCCAACCCGGCTGCCGACGTCCGCGACCCGCACGCGGTCCTGACCGTCCGGGAGTGGGCGGGCGGACCCCGCACGGTCATCACGCGCGATGACTGGCAGTTTGCGCGGGAGGTGGGTGGCCGTGCCGTGCCCGACCCGACCCATGTCCGGCTTCGCGGCGGATTCCAGCCGGGCCTGATCTACGAACTGCGCTACCGGACCTCCCGGTCGCCGGTCGTCGGGGCCGGGTTCCTGGCGATGCGCGACTGCGTCTCGTTCCTGCGCCACGGTGACGTCGCGTCCGGAAACCCGGCAGCGGGACGGATCGATCACACGTTCGGCTTTGGCGTCTCGCAATGCGGCCGGTTCCTGCGGGACTACCTTGCCTTCGCGTGCAATCTGGATGAGGCCGGGCGGCCCGCGTTCGATGGTCTCCTTCCACACGTTGCCGGTGCCCGCCGGGGTGAGTTCAACCACTGGCAGGCGCAGCCGTCTGTGCAGCATGTCCTCGGAATGGGCCACCTGCCTCCGTTCGCCAGCGCGCCGGTGCCAGATTTCCCGACCGGCCTCTTCGACCGCCAACGGGCACTTGGCGGGCTCCCCAAGGTGGTGTCCACCAACTCCTCATCGGAGTACTGGCGCATCGAATCGAGCCTGACTCACACCGATCTCGCTGGCCTACGCGACGTCCCGGTGGACCCGAACGAACGCATCTACCTCTTCGCGGGGACCCAGCACGGACCCGGCGCACCTCCCTTGGGAAGCGACACGCCATACGGGGCGGCCGGGGCAAACTCGTTCAACACCGTCGATTATTCGCCACTTCTCCGGTCAGCCCTGGTCCACCTCGAACGATGGGTGGTTGCGGGGGTCACGCCCCCCCCGCACGCCATCCCGAAACTGGGGAACGGCACGGCGATCACGCGGGCAACGGCCCTGCACGCACTCGGGTCCATTCCGGGCATGGCGGTACTCAACGCGTCACACGCCCCCACGTTGCCCCGGTTCAATCCCGGTCCGGACATTGCGGACGGCCACGTGCGTGTCCCCGGTGACCGCGAGACCGGTCCCGTCTACCCCGGATACGTCAGTGCCCTCGACGCCGATGGCAACGAGGTTGCAGGGTGGCGGCTTCCGGACCTGACCGTCCCGCTAGGGACCCACACCGGGTGGAACCCGCGTGCGCCCCATACGGGTGGTGTCGGCCAATTGCTTGACATGATTGGATCTACCGTGCCACTCCCCCGGACGGAGGCAGAACGTACCGCGAAACGAGACCCGCGCCCCTCGATCGCCGCCCGGTATGCCTCCCGCGAGGAGTACCTGGAACGGGTCGATCGCGCGATCACCCGGGCGATCGATTCCGGATGGATCCTGGATGAGGACCGCGGACTGGTCACATCCCTGGCGGAGACACGGTGGGAGGCCTTTGCATCCGGGCACGGTGCACCGGCCTGACGCGTGAAGGCCTCGATGGCGCAGGATGACGTGCCGGATTCCTGGTCAGTACGGGTCCTGCACCGGCTTCCCCGTCACCCGTTGGGTGGCGTCAAGCAACGTGGTTTCCGCAGCAAGGCCGGCGTCGATCAGTCCGTTGATGAGCGACCGCAACTCGTCGGTCCGCGCCTGTCCACGGGCATCCCTCAGACCGTTCAGGTAGGTGGTGAGATGGTCGTAGACGGCGCGCAGGGTATCGGCCTCGGCCTCGTTGGCGGTCTTGCGGCTGGTTGGCATCGCGTCCTCCTCGGGTCGGGGGTCAGGGTGCCCCGGTCGGGCGTCTCCGATCGGGGTCCGTCGTTTCTGGTCAGTGCCCGGCAGCGTATCCGCTGACGAACTCGACGAGTAGTCGCACGCCGTATCCGGACGCCCCCTTGGGACGGTACGGGCCGAGTTCCCCCTCGTTGATCTCGAGACCGGCCATGTCGATGTGTGCCCAGTCGGAGTCGCCGGCGAACCGTTCCAGGAACTTGCCGGCGCTGATCGCCCCGCCATTGCGTCCACCGGCATTCTTCATGTCCGCAACGTCACTGTCGATCATCTTGCCGTACTCGTCGGCCCAGAGAGGAAGTTCCCAGACCCGTTCGTTGACGGCATCGCCCGCTGTCCGCAGGCGCGCGACAACATCGGCATTACCCATCACCCCGGCAACCTTGGCACCGAGGGCGACCATGCACGCACCGGTCAGGGTGGCGATGTCCACGAGCGCGCGGGGGGTGTACCGGCGGGCGTAGACCATCGCATCGGCAAGGATCAGGCGTCCCTCGGCATCGGTGCTGATGATCTCTATCGACTGTCCGTCCATTGCGCGGATCACGTCGCCGGGACGGAACGCGCGTCCGTCAGGCAGGTTCTCGGTGGCCGGAAGCAGGCCGATCACATGTACCGGCACATTCAGGGCCCGCAGGGCGCGCATTGCGCCCAGGACGGCGGCAGCCCCACCCATGTCGCCCTTCATGTCGCCCATCCCCTGGGAGGGCTTGATGGAGATTCCGCCGCTATCGAAGGTGACGCCCTTGCCGCACAGGACGACCGGTGCAGTCTCGGCGTCCACTCCCTCGGGACGGTGTTCCAGGATGATGAACTGCGCCGGCTCATGTGACCCCTGCGCCACAGCGGCGAGCGCACCCATCCCGAGCGCCGCGATGTCATCGGGGCCAAGCACCTCGCACCGGAGGCCCACTTCGGCCGATGCCTGCCGGGCCACCTCGGCCAGGGCACGCGGTGAAAGAATGTTTGGCGGACGATTGACAAGGGTCCGCGCAAGGTTCGTGCTCTCGGCCAGGATCCGTCCGTGGGTCAGGCCCGTCCCGATGGCCTCGATCCGCGTTCCATCCTGTTCAACGACCGTCACGTGCTCGATCTCGTGGCGGTTTGGGTCGGCCTTCTTGAGTTCGGTAAACCGGTAGAGGGCAAGCAGGGTGCCTTCGGCGAGGGCCTGCGCCGCCACCGGGACGTCCAGATGTCCCTGTCCGGCCCCGTGCAGGACCGTCGCAACATGGGTTGCCCCGAGGTCTCGCGCCCGGCGTATCGCCGCCCCGGCAGCCTGCCGGGCGCGCTCCGCCGTGAACGCATCGCGCGAACCGAGACCGACCACGATCACTCGCGATGCCGGAACCTGTCCTTCCACGGGGTAGACAACCGTGAGTTCGTTTGGCTTGCCCTTGATGTCACCGGACGCGATCAGTCGCCGTATTGTCCCGCCCAATGCGGTGTCGATGGCGCCTGTTGCCCCGGATGGTTCCGGGGTCTCGGCGAAGAGGTTGACGATGATGGTGTCTGCTGTCGCCGTGGCGAGGTTGCCTTCGAGGACTGAGAGTATGGTCATGGCCCGCGAGTGTACCGACCATCGTGCCCGCGGGGAACGGGTCCCGTACCGGCTCCGGAGTGATGGCTTGCATTGGCTACCCTGTTGGCAAGCAGGTGTGGTCGAGATCCGGTGGCACGTCTCCGGTGGACTGCACCCTTGTCAGGAGGCACCCATGACCGTGATTCCCACCGCAGCGACGCCACATCCGGCGCCGGTCATCACCCATGCCGAAGAGGACCATCCCGTCTATCTGTGGCGTGACGGGCACATTTTGCCGTGGGCCGAGGCGAACGTCCACGCCAGTTCGCTTGGATGGTCGACCATGGCGGCGGTCTTCGAAGGCATCAAGGCCTACGCCAACCCGCACACCGGCGCGCAGTGGGGTTGGCAGTTCGCCGAACACTACCAGCGGTTCGCACAGTCGATGCGCCTGCAGCGGATGCGTCCCGAGTTCACGCCCGTGGAACTTGCCGACATCTCCCGTGAACTCCTGCGTGCCAACGGGCATACCGGCGACACCTACATCCGCCCGCTTGCGTGGCTGTCCGACGTCACCTGGTTCACCGATGGCGAGTCGAGCCGTACGTCCATCGTCATCATCACCGAACCCTTCTCGTCGCATCTGCGTACCGGCCGGACCGTGAAGTCATGCATCAGCACCTGGATCCGCGTGGGCGACAATCAGTTGTCACCCCGGGTCAAGTGCATCTCCAATTACCAGAACAGCCGGCTCGCCCTCATCGAGGCCAAGCGCAATGGCTTTGACCAGCCGATCCTGCTCAACCAGGCCGGCAAGGTGACCGAGGGTCCGGCGTCCTGCCTCTTTCTTGTCCGCGACGGCGTCATGATCACCCCGAGCCTGACGAGTGGCGTCCTCGAGAGCATCACGCGCACCGCCCTCATCCGTCTCTGCCGTGAGGAACTCGGCCTGACGGTTCAGGAACGCGATGTCGACCGCACCGAACTCTATGTCGCGGATGAGATCTTCTTTTGTGGAACCGGCGCGGAGATGCTTCCGGTCAGTTCGATCGACCATTTCCAGGTCGGTGACGGTGGGGTCGGTCCCCTTACCTCGCGTTTGGAGAAGGTCTTCCACGATGTCGTACGTGGCATCCACCCCGGCTACTCCAACTGGCGGACGCCAGTCTCCCACGCCTAGGCGCCACATCGCCGCCCGACCGGGCATGAAGAGGCCCCGCTACTCCGGCGAGTAGCGGGGCCTCTTCGGTGTGTCAGGATCACGTCAAGAACATAACCTCGTCAGCGCCCCGACTGCGTCGCAGTGCCCACCGAGGCCGGCGTGCCGTTACCGGAACCGTGAACCGACCCATTGCCATCCGCACCGTGCGTGGTGTCATTGCTGTTGCCCTGGGCTTCCCCATTCGCCTCCGGAGCGCCAACCTCGACCGGTTTTTCGTCCGGCAGGGCAAGGAGCATGCGGGACGAAGAGGTCAAGGCGTTCAGCTTGGAGGCGGCGATACCCGTCAGGCCCGTCACGTCAAGCATTTCACGTTCGTCAAGCGATTCCTGGCGAAGGAGTGTCTCCGCAAGGGCGACGAGACGGGGACGCTCCTTGAGTAGGGTGTCCTGTGCGAGAGTGAAGCATTCCGTGATGATCCGGCGGACTTCGTTATCGACCAGTGACGCGAGTTCGTTGCTGATCTCGCGACCCATCTCGGGCATGGTGTCGCCACCCAGGAACCCGCCATCGCTGCGGGAGACCGCGATCAGGCCGACCCGTGAACTCATCCCCCATCGGGTGACCATCTGGCGCGCGATGTTGGTCGCCTGCTGCAGGTCATTCTCCGCACCGGTCGATGGCGCACCGAGGATCAGTTCCTCCGCTGCCCGCCCGCCGAGTGCGCCGGTGATGCGTCCCCGCAGGTACGTCTCGCCATAGTTGTGCCGGTCGTCGAGGGGCACCTGGTACGTGACGCCCAGTGCCTGTCCGCGGGGCACGATCGTGACCTTGTGGACCGGATCGGCCTCGGGCAGGAGCAACCCGATCAGGGCATGTCCGGCCTCGTGGTAGGCCACGCGCCTCCGGTCCTCGATGGTCATGACCAGCTTGCGTTCGGCGCCGAGGGTGATCTTCTCCATCGCCTCGAAGAAGTCGGTCTTGGTGACGCTGTCGCGACCCTTGCGGGCAGCGAGCAGCGCCGCCTCATTCACGAGGTTCCGCAGTTCCGCACCCACCAGCCCCGGTGTGGCGGCGGCGAGTTCCACCAGGTCCACATCTGTCGAGAGAGGCACACCTCGGGTGTGGACAAGCAGGATCTTCTCGCGACCGACGCGGTCTGGACGCTGCACCACCACGCGCCGGTCAAAGCGGCCGGGGCGAAGCAATGCCGGGTCCAAGACGTCCGGCCGGTTGGTCGAGGCGAGCACGATGACCGCCTGCCGGGTGTCGAACCCGTCCATGTCGGTCAGGATCTGGTTGAGGGTCTGTTCCTGTTCCTGGTTGGCGCCACCAAACCCGATCCCGCCACGACGGCGACCGATCGCATCCAACTCATCAATGAAGATGATGGCGGGCGCATCCTTCTTGGCGTTGGCAAATAGGTCGCGGACGCGGGCCGCACCCACGCCGACGATCATCTCCACGAACTCCGATCCCGAGAGGGAGAAGAACGGCACACCGGCCTCACCGGCGACCGCCTTGGCGAGCAGGGTCTTCCCGGTGCCCGGAGGCCCTACCAGAAGGACACCCTTGGGAATGCTTCCGCCCAGGCGCTGGTACTTCTCGGGATTCTTCAGGAAGTCGACGATCTCCTCGAGTTCAGCCTTGGCCTCGTCGATGCCAGCGACATCGGCGAAGGTGATCCGGGCCGCGGTCTGGTTCGTCTCGTCATAGCGTCGTGCACGGCTGCGTCCAATGCCGAAGATGCCCCGCTGCGCCTGCTGCGCCCGGGCGCTCATCCACATCAGCAGTCCGAAGAAGAGCAGGGCAGGCCCGAAACTGAGCAGCACCTGAATCCACATCGAACGTCCGGTCTGGAGTGACTTCGCCGAGATCAGGACATTGTGGGAATACAGGAACTCCCCGAGCTTCTCACCCACGAAGCCAGGCACCCGTGTCTGGAAGGTATCCGAGGTCTTGGCCCCTGTTCCCTGCGGATAGGTGACCACGGCCTTGAAGTCGCCCTGGATCATCTCGCCCTGCGTGGTGACTTCGCGGACGTTCCCCTTGGTCACCTCGTCGAGGAACATCGAATACGGAACCTCGATGCGGTTCGTCTGTGGTTCCGGCACGACATATGGCGTGACAAGCCAGTTGACAACAAGCAGGACGACAAGGACGATGATCCACGGGCGACGCAAGAGGTTCATGAAGCGGCGTGCCGGGTCTTCCTCATCCGGGTCCTTCTTGGGTGGGGGTGCCCCACGGAAGCGCGGGCCCTCCGGTCCGGGCGGGCGCGGGCGGGTAGAATCGGTCGACGTCCGCACTGGTCCGGGGCGGGATGCCTGCATGGGCCCGGGAACCGGAGGTGCCGCGGTCTCGGGGGCAGGCGCGCCGCCATCCATGGCATGGGTCAACGGCGTGCCGTTTGCTTCATTATCAATCATCAGCTGGTGGTGCGGATTCAGTTCCGCACTCCCTCCTTTCGTCGGGCTCACCAAGAAGCGTTCCCGACAACCGACCAGAGGGGATGGGTGACACCGCCGGGCGTCTGCAGGCGCCCGCGTTATCACCGCCCCATGCCCACCCAAGTCCACTACATCTTCGCACAACCGCCGGGGGCAGTTTGCCGGGGCGCCATCTGGAGTGGCTTCCCGCAGAAGGTTCTTACACGACGCGCGACGTACCGGAAATCCGCGGCAACCCGCCATGATGCGTCTTGCACGTGAGAGGCGTTGTAGTCTGGTTGACTCAAGACGCCCGACAGGGATATTCGGTACAATCAGGCAGGGGGTGGCATCTTGAGCATGCAGACCTATCCGCGTCCGACTTCCCTCGACGATTTCCTCCGCGAAGCGATCACGGTTCTGGAAGCTCAGGGTTGGCGCATCGTGCGCCAGTCAACTGAAGAAGCGGTGCCTTGGCACATCGCTGGACGGAAGGGTGAGAAATGGCGGCTCATCCAGATCGTCACCCCGGCCACGAGTCACACGGTCACCCAGAGCGGCCGGCGTCTCCTTGGCCAGCACGTCCAGTTGCCTGCGCGCCTAGGCACCATGGAACAGTGGGTGGCCCACATCCGTCCTGACGGCCGGTGCAACTTCGGTCCCTACACCCTCAACCCGCAAGTATGGGGTAGCGACAACGACGTCATCACTCGCCTGGAACTCGACGCCGACTAGCACCCGGTCTCAGGCCGCCCACGGTCACGCCCGTAGTGTGAACCCGCCAGCGGCCAGGGAAACCCGGTAGACCTCCTCATCCAAGCGCAACCCGAAGCCCGGATCGTCCGGCAGCGTCACCCTTCCGTCGTCCACGACGTATGCCGAGGTGTCTATCCCCGGTGTCGTGCACTCGTCCCACTCGGCAAAGGTGAAGCCCCTCACCCCAGCCGCCAGATGGCCTGACACGAAGTTTCCGTAATGCGCGCCGTAATGGTGCGGGGCCGTGCGCACCCCGCGGGCGTCAAGCTCCCGCCCGATCCGCAACCACCGCGTGATCCCGTGGCTGAAGATGTCGTACTGGATCACCTGCACGACCCCTTCTTGCGCCCATTCCAGCAGGGGCGCGGCGGCCAGACCCTCGCCATCCGCAATCAGGCACGCCAGACCTTCGTGATCCAGCCACGTCCGCAGGTCGCGGTATAGCACCGGGTCCTCGTGGAACGCCTCCTCGATCCAGAACAGGTTGCACGCGCTGGTCGCGCCAAGGACGTGCTTGGCCTGGTTGAGCGTGTAGCCGTTGTTCGCGTCGATCATCAGGGGCGCAACGGGACCGATGGCCTCGCGCACCGCCCGGATCGCCGCGATGTCCCGGGCCATCCCCGCATCGGTGGGCATGTGTCGGGCGCCGCGTCCCACCTTCATCTTGAATGCCCGGTGGCCACGGCCCCATCCCTGCATCGCCTCATCGGCAATCAGAGCCGCCCCGGCCTCGTGACTGTCAAGATGCAGGTCATCAAAGTAAAGGCTCGTGTCATACACTGGAACCCGGGGTGCGTGACCGGGAACCGCCGTCCCGGCGAAGTGCGCCACCAATGACCACACCGGTTTCCCCGTCGCCAACCCCAGGGTGTCCCACAGGGAGAATTCGGCACCGGCGAACGCGCCGACCACACCTCCCGGTCCATCAGTGGATGCTGGCGTGAACGCATCGTCCAGCGCAACACCCAGCAGCGGGGCCAAGTCGTTGGGTGTGGCGCGGCTGCGGCCGAAACCGGTCGTGCTGTCATCCAGGGTCAGGCGGACAATCGGGACCGTCACGGCCGGTCCGTGCGGGCCAAGCCGGGCATTTGCGCCTGCCGGTCGCGGACGCGTCCCGGTCAGTGTGGCGCCGTCGATGCGCACGATCCGACGTCCCGTCCTGGCGATCATCTGTCCCACCTCGTGGTCAGCGTAGCAGGGTTCAGGGTTCCCATGCGGAATCTGGATATCGCACACGTCTTGACGGACAGATTTCTGCATGCAAGGATGCAGCAACCCGGTAATCCGTCTGCCCGGAGGTGCCAGTTTGGCCTCCGTGACAGTGTAAGCAAGGCCGGCCGTCAACCCGTGGGAGGATGCACATGACCGATGACCACGCTTCAAGACAGCACCGGATCGTGACGCGGCGCACGATCTTCCTGCATGGCCTCGCCACGGTTGGAGGTTCCGCATTGATGGGTGCGTGCGGGGGTGATACCCCGGCACCCGCCAAGCCGGCCGCAACCACTGCCCCGGCCGCCCCGACGGTCGCTGCCGTGGCCACGACCGCCCCGGCGCCCACTACGCCTCCCCGTCCCACGGCACGGGCCAACCCGGTCACCATCCGCTTCATGTCGTGGCGCCCGAATGCCATGGATCGCTTCGAGAAGAAGTGGAAGGAGTGGGGGGACGCCAGCAAGGTCGTGATCGAGATCGAACGGGTTCCCAACGCGACCGACCGTAACACCAAGATCGTCGCCGGCTTCGCTGCCGACCAGGCCCCCGATGTCACCGACAGCCACAGCGACGTCGAGTACAAGTACTACGAGTCCGGGTTCATCATGCAGCTGGACCAGCTGATGGCCCGCGACAAGATTTCCCAGGACAAGGGCTACGCCATGACGTACGCCGAGAGATGGCGGAGCAAGACCTTCGCACTCGCGTACTGGGTGGAACCCTTTGGCATCTACTACAACAAGACCATGTTCAAGAAAAAGGGAATCGCCGATCCGTGGGAAAAGAAGGACAAGCCCGGCGAGTGGACCCTGGAGGACATGCTTGACGCGTGCCGGAAGGCGACCAACCGTGCCGAGGACGAGTGGGGCATGGACTGGGGCTATGGGTATCACGACATCGGCCCGTTCATCTGGTCTCAGGGTGAGACCCATTACGACTACGAGACCATGAAGTGGCAACTCGAGAACCCCGCCAGCGTCACCGCCCATGGGTGGATGCTCGATTGGCGCATGAAGAACAAGTGGAACATCGCCGGGCCCGAGAAGACCCGCATGATGGAGCCCTGGGGACAGCGTGCGCTCGACAACAACGGCATGACGCCGTTCGCCAACGGCAAGGTGGCCGTGCATTACCGGTCGGTCAATGATTGGTCACGCATGTGGCCGGTCGTGAAGGACCAGTTCGAATGGGACATGCTGCCCATGCCAAGCGTCAATGGCAAGCCGGGGGCCTCATGGACTGCCGGTCATCCGGTGGATGCGTGGAGCAAGACCAAGAACCCCGACGCCGTCTGGGACTTCCTCAAGTTCCTCATCGGTGACGACTTCCAGGCCTTCCTCTCACAGGAACAGGTCCTGGTACCGGCGAAACTCGATGCCCAGGCGAAGTTCTTCCGCGCCCCGGCGGTGCAGCCCACGCAACACGCCACGGTCTTCTCCGAGGTGTTCAAGCGGCCGCACGGCATCACGTGGCGACACTTCAAGGGAGGCGAGAACTCGACCGTCTACGGCACCGAGATTGCCAAGATCTACGATGGGTCGGTGCCGTTGTCGCAGGGTCTCAAGGATCTCTCGGCACGCCTGCAGCTCGATGTCGACTGGGGTGGTGGCGACCCCCCGTTCAAGGGTCTCAGGCTGCCAATCCGTCCCGGCTGAAACTTGTCGCAGGATCCCGGCACCGCATCCCCCCAGTCGGGTGTCCGGTTCCGGGCCCCTCCCCCAGTGACGATGCCTCGTAGGCGTCAACCACCTCGTTCGCCGGCCCGGATGCGCGCACGTGCCCCCGGTCGAGCCAGATCGCGGTGTCGCATAGCGACCTCACCGCGTGGGCATCGTG
>BJHB01000017.1:0-19865 GCA_014191415.1 Chloroflexota bacterium | reverse complement strand
GAACGGGGCCGGCAAGTCGACGCTTCTCCAACTTTTGGCCGGTTTGGTGGAACCGTCGCGGGGCACGGTGACCCTCGATGGTGTGGCGTTGCGGGACTATCGACGTCGCGATCTTGCGCGGCGCATCGCATGGTTGCCGCAGCGACTCGAACCGGCCTTTGACATCACGGTCGCGGACCTCGTTGCCCTCGGGCGCACCGCCCATCGTTCGCTCTGGGGCGGTGACGACGATGCCGACCGGCGCGCGATCGACGGCGCGCTGGCAGCGACCGACACTACCGAATTCCGTGGCCGCTTGGTGCAGGAACTCTCTGGGGGCGAACGCCAACGAGTCGCCCTGGCGATGTCGCTTGCCCAGGCGCCAGAAGTCCTCCTCTTGGACGAACCAACCACCCACCTCGACCCGGCACATGCGCAGGGCCTCCTCGACGTCGTGGCGCGCAAGCACCTCGACGAAGGCCTGACTGTGGTTGCCGTGTTCCACGACCTGAACCTCGCCGCGTTGGCGGCGAGGCGTGTGGTCGTCATCAATGGCGGGCTGGTTGTGGCCGATGGTCCGCCCGCCCTCGCTCTCGCCCCAAGCGTGCTGGCCCAAACATTTGGGCCGGTCATGCATACCGTGACGCATCCGGTCGTTGGGGTGGCGCAGGTTCTGCCTGCGCGTGCCCCCCTGTCAGTCTTGCCTCTGGAGATTTCCCGATGACCCGTGAGAACCGTCGCGGCGCGCTTGCGTCGCTGGTGCGTACGCTCGCCGTCGCACTCGTATTGTTGTTGCCTGCACCCGCCGTTCTTGCCGACCGAGCGCCGATTGCGCCAGCCCCATCAGCGGCTGGCGTGCTCGGCGCGACAACCTATCCGCTGTCGCTGGTCGACGATGACGGGCGTGCCGTCACCATCGCAAAGGAACCGCGTCGCATCGTTTCAGCCGCTCCAAGCACCACCGAGATTGTGTTTGCGGTGGGGCTGGGCGACCGGGTCGTCGGGGTCACCGACTTCTGCGACTATCCGGAGGCTGCCCAATCCTTGCCGAAGATCGGCGGGTTCAAGCCGAACCTTGAGGCGATCATTGGGGCGCAGCCAGACGTCGTGCTTGCGGTGCGAGGCTTCCCTGCCGAAATCATCGCCAACCTTGAGGTGATGAAGATTCCGGTGGTGATCCTGAACCCGGTGGACTTCACAGGTGTGCTCGCGAACGTAGAGAGGGTCGGGGACATCGGCAACGCGCACGATGCAGCAAATACATTGGTGACGTCGTTGCGCCAACGTTGGGATGCCGTCGAAGCAAAGGCGAAAGGGGCGGCTGGTCGCCCCCGTGTTCTCTTTGAGATTGACGCCTCTTACCCTGGGAGCATCATGGCTGCCGGGCCAGGCACCTTCATCGACGCCATGCTGAAGGCGGTGGGTGCGGACAACGCCGTGGCGCCTGTGGCCGGGGGGATGCAGTACCCCAGCGTCAGTGATGAGGCGGTGCTTGGCCTCGCGCCGGAGATGGTAATCCTCGGCGACGCGCCGTACGGCCAGAGCGTCGAGGCGCTGGCGGCGAGGCCAGGGTGGGACGTCGTCCCGGCGGTGCGTGATGGGCGCGTTGTCACTCTGAGCCAGCGCGAGGTTGATGTGACGAGTCGGCCGGGACCGCGAATCGTCGACGGCCTTGAGGCGGTCGCACAAGTAGTGCGCCCGGAACTCTTCGGGCCGTCCGACACGTCACGCTAGTATCAGCGAGGTGTGGCGCGCGTCAGGACCACCGGGCGAGGCGGTGGCGGATGCGTGCTACACCCCGATAGCCGAGGTGGGCGATCTGCCGGATACCCGGCAGCGTCATGGCCCGCCCAAGGATTGCGAGGCGTGGTGACGCCCGCAGCAGGCGTGCGATGGCGTCCGCGCCCCCCCACTCGCGACCGGTGCTGTCGCGCACGATGATCTCCCCGGACGTGCGTGCCGGATCCAGTCCCCATGCTTGATGGGTATCAGGCAAGGCGGTCGACACGGTTCTGACCACCTCCCCAAGATGGCGCCCGATAAGGCTTGCCTGGCTGGTACAGAACGCACATGTTCCGTCGTAGAAGACGGTCAGGCTTGCGCCGTCATCGGGGCTTGCTTCTAGTCCAGACCGTTGGTTCCCACCCGCCGCTTGGCAGGTGGGAATAATTGCTTCCGGGTGCTTGGTGTCTGCGCTTGGCACCGGACCCTGATCAGTGCTTGTGACCGGCATGGTCATCTACGTCATGCGAATGGTCGGCATGATCCTCGGGGCCATGTCCGTGCGTACCGTGGTCGCCATGGGCGTGGTCGCTGTGGTCCCCGTGGCGCCTTTCGGCGTAATGGTTTGCGAGGAGGTCGTCGCCCCACTCGGCGTCGAAGTCGCGCCAGACGGTGTGGATGTGGTTGGCACCATTCTGGGTGTTGTCGTACTCGACGAGGAACCCTGGTCCCTGGAGGCGGTAGTAGTGGGGATCACCGACATGTTCACCACCGGCCCAACCGAAGTGGATGTGACCGGTGCCGTCCCGGGCGATGCGGTCCAGTTGGTGGTCGGCGAGGGCTTCGGGCATGCGCCGGGCATAGGTCTCGATGAGGGTGTGCAACAGATGTTGCTGATCCTCGGTCATTGATGACGCGGCGAGGCCGATCGCGGCTTCCCGGGTGACGTTCCGTTGAAAGGTGGTCAGGATATCGCGGGGTGCCTCGGGCAGAATGATTGCGCGGTGACGCTGCGCGTGGTCGAGCATAGTGACGAGGCGTCGACCAAGGTCTTCCTCGAGGGCGAGGACGCGGAAGTCGGCCATTCCTGCAAGGCCGGAACCGGACAGTCCGTGTGCCGGGACCTTCCCAGGGTTGGACCCGAAGAACTGCGGTGCACTGGCGATCCCGCCAGCGATGAGGAAGTTCAGGGAGATGTGGTGACCTTCGACGCGCCATCCCCAGGGTTCGGTGTCTGACGGAGTGCCGAATACCGTGAAGTGGTAAAGATCAGGATCGCGCGGGTTGTTGCGTGCCGGACCTTCGAGTTCCGCGAGAACCGCTTCGAGGGACATGATGGCCAGGGCCTGACCGTAGGCGCGTTCGCTCAGGCCGGTTGCAAGGAGGCGGAAGGCGAGCTTCTGCTGTCCGCCACTGAGTTCACGCAGGGACAGTCCGGATCGGGTACGGGGGATGTAGTGCCAGTTCTTCCGCTCATCGTCGGCGACGGTGTAGACCGCGTGGCTCCGCTGACCGGGTGTCAGTGACGACAGCCAGGTGGTGGCCGCCTCGCCCATGCGGTGCGCCAGGGCGGAGAGTGGACTGATGGTGGCACTCGCCCGGTGGGTCTGCGCCCAAGTTGGCGAAGAATGATTGCTCGCGGGAGATGTCATCCGCGCGTCCTCTCGTGATTGGGGTACTCGGTTAGGAAAACCAGTCTACCCGAGCAACGGCAGGGATCGTGCCGGTGAGGTCGCTTCGAGACAGAACAAGCCGTCGAGGGCGCCATTGTTCTCAGGTGGGCGTGCGCGACCGATTGCGCAAGCGTCGGCACTTCCGACGGGTGTGTGACCGGATGCCTGTTTTCCGGGCCGATAATGTGGCGCGGCCTGCTATGTTCATGGAGGATTCATACTTGCGAACGGTTCCCAACGGAGCATCGGCAAATCCCCATCCCATCACACCAGATTTGAGTGCGGTTCGGTTACCACGCACTGGAGGATCACGGCATGACAGGCACGCAGGCGTCCGACCCCCAGACTGAACGGTATGCAGAGGTCTTTCCCGGCATATGGCGATGGAATGACGGGGTTTTGGTCGACAGTGTTGGTACGGCGGTTGCTTCGCCCGACGGATGGATCCTGATCGATCCGCCCGAGATGCCGGATGAACTGGTGGCAGTTGTCACTCGTGACGCATCGGTGAACGCCATCCTGCTGACCGATCCGCGGCTTGCACCGTTGGCTTCGGTTTGGCGCGCACGCGGTGCACTGACGTGGGCGGCGGGTGATCCGGCGCATGTTCCACACGGCGTGGACCGCGTGTTCACGCCCGGGCATCCGGGGGACTTGCCGGGCGGTATCCGGGTGGGCGTCCTGCCGGCCCCTGAACACCTCTCGGCTGGGATATTCGCTGACGGCAAGGGCCATGACCAACCCCTCCCGGCATCCTCCGGTTCGCACGGACTTGCCCTGGAGGCTGAGACGTGGAACCAGGTTGCCTATTGCTGGACGGTCCAGCTTCCCAAGGCGGCTGATGGTGCTGGTGGAGTGGCTTGGATTGCCGTGACCGGCGATGCCCTCAACGTTGCTGGACAGACGCCCTACTTTGATGAACCACCGGCAGGTTCCCGGTTCGCCACTGAAGGGCGCACGATTGAATGGCATCAGGCGGTCTTGAGGGCATTGCAGGCGCTGGCGCCGGATGTACTGCTTCCCGGCAGGCACGGTCCCTTTGACGAGGCGGTTGCGAGGTCGACGGGATATGCCGGGCACATCGGGCGTCCGTCGCATGTTCGCCGTGCACCGCCAGTGGTGGGACCGAGGTTTGGGATTGGCCAGGCGGGGCGTGTTCTTGCCGACACTGTGGCGTCACCGGTGATCCGGCGACTTCCCGTTGAGGTCGCCTCATTGGAAGGGGTGTTCGACCCCCTTGCGTGGGTTGCCGAACCGTGGGCGTGCACGTCGTGCGGGAGCCGCACGGACCCGTTGCCGGCGACGTGCGGTGGCCCACCGATCCCGCGCCTGTGCCCTGATTGCCGGGTGGCAACGCGCGCGGAACTTCCGGAAGTACGGATGATGGTCTGCGGTGGTGGGTGCTGCACCCGTGAAGGTGCCCGCGCGCTTGTGAGTGCGCTCCGGCGTGAAGTGGTGGCGAATCGGATCGACCGGTCAGTGGCCATCGTGCCGGTGTCGTGCATCGGGGAATGTTCGATCGGGCCGTTCCTGCGGGTGGCTGACGCCCGTGGCGCCGAAGTCCCAGTGGCGGCCCGCTTGCGCGCAACGCTCACCGAGACGGCACGGGACTTGGCGGCGGAAACGGGTGAAGTGATCGACGCTGCCAGTGATGCGGTGCTTGAAAAGTGGATCCCGATGGTGCGCCCGCAGGACGGAGCCTCGCTGGTACGCGAACTGGCACCGGCACTGAGGGAGGCCGTTGGCTAGGTGCTTCGGGCATCGTCTCGCCCGTGGGGCCGGAAGGCGGCCTATAATCGGCGCGGCCCCGGGTGGGCCACCTGAGTGAGAGGAACCGGTGACGATGGCGGAGATGTATCTTGTTGCGCCCGACCCGTTGGAAACGCTGACGGCGGCGATCTTCAGTGCGGCGGGAACGCCGGCGGACCTGGCAGCCGAAGTGGCGAACCATCTGGTGAAGGCGAACCTCTCCGGTCATGACAGTCACGGGGTGATCCGGATTCCGGCGTACCTGACACAGATCGAATCCGGACGCCTCAACGCCGGGGGTCGGCCGGAAGTGGTGCATGAGACCGCCGCGACGGCCATTGTGGATGCGCACGGTGGCTTTGGGCAGGTTGGCGCGGCGTACGCCCTCGAGGTCGCGATGCGGAAGGCGACCGAGGCCGGGGCTGGCGTGGTCAGCATCCGCAACTGCGGACACATCGGCCGCCTGGGCCACTACGCCGAAACAGCGGCGGCCCACGGGTTCATTGCGTTCGTGATCTACGGGAATGCCGGCCCAGGTGCTGGCCTGACTGCGCCATTCGGTGGGGCACGCCGTCATCTCGGTACCAATCCCTGGGCGGTGGGGGTGCCGTCGCACGAGACGCAACCCGTCATCGTTGACTTCGCGACCACGGTCGTTGCCGAAGGCAAGGTCCAGGTTGCGCGGGCGAAGCATGTACCCCTGCCTCCGGGATGCATCGTCGACAAGGATGGGCATCCGTCGACAAACGCCGAGGACCTCTACACGGGTGGCATGCTGCTGCCTGCAGCTGGCCACAAGGGATACGGCCTCTCGTTGGTGGCGGCCCTGATCGGCGCCGGCCTTACTGCGGAGACGCCTCCGGATAACGGGGTCGGCAGTGGTGTGGTGGTGATTGCCATTGATCCCCGGGCATTCGGATCCCTCGATATCTTCAACGCGACCATTGACAACATGTCTGCCTCGGTTGAAGCCGTAGCGCCTGCCCCTGGTGTCGAGAAGGTCCTCCTCCCCGGTGGCCCCGAGGCACATAGCCGTGCATCGCGTCACGAACAAGGTGTGCCAATCGCGCCGGACACGTGGGACGTGATCGCGAAGGCCGCGACGCATCTTGGGGTGCATGTCCCCGATCGCATCCACTGACTTTCGCCCGGTGCCCGGCGCAGTCAGTGGCGGGCATCCCCTTCCCCCTTGCGGCGGGAGAGGGGCGCGCGGTCCCACACTTGCATTGGCTTGGTCGATCATCTTGCTCGAAATCAGATCACTGGTCCCTGGAAGGAACCTCGATGAGTTACTGGACGCACCGCGACGCGGTCCGGGTGCTGATGGCTGCCCAGGGCGTGACCGGGTGGTTGCTGATGGACTTCCGCGGGAACAACCCGTTGTTCGCGCAGACCCTCGGGCGGGGTGCGTCTGGTGGTCATCTGACTCGTCGCACCTTCGCGTGGCTGCCCGCCGATCCCCATGCGCGCGAGGTCGTGATTGCCCACGCGATCGAGTCAAGCGCGATGGACGATCCCCGGTGGGAGGTGCGGACCTATCACGATGCTGCAAGCCTGCGTGGGCAATTGTCGGCACTTGGGCCGGGGGGAACCCTTGCCGGGGCGCAGGTTGCCATGGAATACAGCCCAGGAGGTGGGCTTCCGTACGTGTCGCGCGTTGACGGTGGCACGATCGACATGATGCGCGAACTTGGCGCGAACGTCGTGACCTCGGCCGACCTCCTGCAGGTTGCGATCGCTCAGTGGGACGAGACCCAGATCGCGCAACACGACACCGCGGCGAGGCTGGTTGACGATGCCAAGAATGCAGCGTTTGCGCTTGTTGCGGAACGGCTGCGGGCTGGTGGAACCATCGACGAATTTGAGGTTCAGCAGTTCATTGTCGATCACTTTGCGTCGAACGACCTGGTGTCGGTGTACCGGCCAACAGTTGCCGTAGGTCCCAACTCCGCGAATTCACACTACGAACCGCTGGCGCATACTGCCTTGCCCATCAAACGCGACTCGTGGTTACTGATCGACTTGTGGGCACGCATGAACATTCCAGGCTCACCGTTTGCCGACGTGACGTGGGTAGCGTGGACCGGCCCGTCACCAGTGCCGACGCGCATTCGGGAAGTCTTTGACGTGGTGAAGTCCGCGCGTGACCTGGCGTTGATCCGGCTCGAGGGCGCGGCCAAGGCGGGTCGGGTGCCTCAGGGGTGGGAAATCGACCGTGCCGTCCGCGATCACATCGAAGAGGCGGGCTACGGGCCGTATTTCACCCATCGAACCGGTCATAACCTCGGACCGGAGGAAGTTCACGGATCTGCTGGGGTGTGCCTGGACGATTTCGAGACGCACGACACGCGCCTTGTGCTGTCTGATGTGGCGTTCTCGGTCGAGCCGGGGATTTACCTGCGTGGCGACTTCGGCGTGCGACTCGAACTCAATGCGGTGATGGGGCCGCAAGGAGCGCGGGTCTACACGCCGGTGCAGGATGACATCATCGTCCTGCTGAAGTAGCCGTCCCGGTGGTTATCAGGCGGTCGCGATCTTGTCCAGATAGTCCGCAACCTCGTCGGCATCAGTGTCGATGAGGAGATGTCCGTCGATGTCGACGACCGGTGCCTTTGACTGGCGCGAGATCCGCACCATTTCATCGTAGTGATCCTGGTTGCCGGTCACACGACGTTCCTCGAAGGCGATTCCACGGGATTTGAGGAGATCGACGACTTCATCGCACCATCCGCACCACGTCTTTGTCCAAACTGTCACGGTCATTGAATTGTCCCCTCGCCGGAGTGCTGTTCCTGTTTGCGGGAATGCTATCGGCGGCCGATGAATCGTACCGTCGCTTTGGCACCTCACCTGGTTCGAACCCCGGACGTGACATGACAAGTCCGTCTTCTGGTGGAGTTGGACCACACATTGCTGAAGTACACTGCTTTCCGATGCAGGGTCCGTAAGCCGAGACATGCATTAGGTCGGAAGGAACCCTGATAGCAGTGAGTGCACGCGCAATTCCCGCCCCTAACCGGCCTTTGGTCGGTATCGCAACGATCGATGATGCGCATGGTGACGGGGTCTGGCATCACCGTCTGATCGAGAATGCCCAGACCTATGCAGACCTCCTGCGTGAGGCTCCCGGGTCAGTGACCGCGCCAGTTTGGCGACCGAATGCCGACGAATTCATCGCGATCCTCGATGGTCGGTATGAGGTCGAGATTGATGACCACGGGACGTTCGTGGCCGAGGCGGACACGTACATCTGCGTCCCGAAGGGGCACGCCGCCCGGTTCCATGTTCTCGGTGGTTCGCACGGGGTGCGGACGAGCGTCAGGCAACCAAATGCCCAATCACTCCCTGCAGACCGACGGACCCCGGCGGAACGGCGTTCGGCCCACAGCGTGATTCCGACCGTACAGGTGATCGAGGAGGCACCCGGCAATCTGACCCCGAATCGGGTTCGATTGACCCTTGCGGACCTCAAGCTGGTGCGTGGCGAGGCCAACTGGGCGCACCGGGTCATGGACAACGAGACCTTCATGACCAACCTCATCTACATGAAGCCTCACGATCTGCCCGCCGGCCACTGGCACGCTGACTGTGATGAGTGGTGGATGATCCGCGAGGGGACGATTGAGTGGGTCTTTGACGGAATCGGGACGCATCAGGCCAGTCGGGGGGATTTCGTGTGCGCCCCCCGTGGATACCTGCACCGGATCCACGTGATCGGGGATGTTCCCGGTATTCGCATGCCTAGCGTCTTGCCGAATGTGCCACATCCTGGCCCTGATGTCCTGGGCTACGCACGGCGGGGCATTCCCGGTTTTCCCTAGGAGTCGGGGTGGAATGTCAGGCCCATGGTTCCGCGGGGCGCGCGCGTCGGCCATAATGCGGCGTAGGGACCGGTCTTTCGTCCGGTCGTCGAATCACTAGAGGAGATGTCCGGATGATCATCGATAGCCACTGCCACGCTTGGCGCCTCTGGCCATATGACCCGCCAGTCCCGGACTCGGCAAGCCGGGGCAAGGTGGAGCAGTTGCTGTTCGAAATGGAACGGAACCATGTCGGACGCGCGATGATCGTTTGTGCGCGGAACGACGACCACAATCCGGACAACAATGACTACATTGCCGGGGCGGTTCGTACGCACGCCGACAAGTTGAGCATGGTGGCGGACGTGGACAGCCTGTGGTGGCCAACCTACCACGCACCGGGTGCGGCCGAACGCCTCCGGCGCGCGGCGAGTGCCTACCCGATGGCCGGGTTCACGCACTATGTCCGTGGTGACGATGATGGGTCCTGGTACCTCTCGGATGAGGGATCGGCGTTCTTTGGGGTGGCGCAGGAACTGGGCCTCATCGCAAGCATGGCCATTGTGCCGAGGTTGCACTGGTGGCTGGAGAAGGTCGCCGAACGGTTTCCGGGAGTGCCGTTCCTGGTCCACCACATGGGTCACCCGAAAGCCGCCGAGGCGGCGCCGTACCCGGAGCTTGGCAAGATCCTGCATTCGGCCCGGATCCCGAATATCCACCTGAAACTCTCGGGCTTCCACTACTCGTCGGCTGAGCGGTTTGAATATCCGTACAGCGACAGCATCCGGATCGTGCAGGCGATTTACGATGCATACGGCCCGTCCCGCCTGCACTGGGGATCGGACTATCCGGTTGTTGGTCAGTACCTGACGTACCGCCACACGCTTGACGTGGTGCGCCGGCATTGCCCGTTCATCCCGGCGGCCGATATGGACCTGATCCTCGGGGACAGCCTCGGGGCACTTCTCGCGAAGGCACCGCACGCGCCGGGTGGCGCCTGACCCGCCAAGCGAGGCGTGGATAGACCCGGCGGAGCGGGTTTGGGTCGAGCGAAGCGTATTGCAATCTCGGGTGGTGGGGAGTATCCCGGCCGGCGTACGGACACACGGCAGGACGGAGTGGATAACGTGGCGACGGGTGCGGAATGGCCGGTGATCGGGATTGTTGGTGCGGGTTCGCTGGGGCAGGCCTACGCCGCCTTGCTTGCGTCAAGTGGCCAATCGGTCGTCCTCCTGGCTTCGGAGGCATCGGCGAACCGTCTCAGGCGGGCGGGTGAGGTTCGCCTGATCGGTTCGGTGACACGCACCGTCCCTGTCGGTGATCCTGGTACTCCGGCAGGCGATGCATCTGCAAGTCAGGCGGGGCGGGGTTGGGGGTGTATCGGGGTGACGACCGATCCGGCGGAGTTGGTGAAGCATGTCTGCGGGGTCGACAGTAGGGGCGGGGCCTCGGGCATTCTCTTCGCGACGAAGGGCCACCAGTTGCCTGAAGCCATTTCAGAAGTTGTTGCAGCGCTGCCGTCGCGCCCAATCGGATCCTCCAACGCCCAGGCTGGGCTGGTCGGTGACTGGGCGGGGGACTGGTGGGTAGCCGGGGTGCAGAACGGCCTCGTCAAGGATGACCTACTGGCAGATGCCTTTGGATCGTCGCGAACAGTCGGGGCGGTCAGCATCCTGGGGGCCGGTCGCGAGGCGGATGGTGCGGTGCGCATCGGGGGATTGGGCATGACCTACCTCGGCGAGTTCGATGCGCCTCCGTCGGTGCGGGTTGCCGATGCGGTGGCCCGGATGACCGAGGCCGGCATTCCGGCGGAGGCTGCACCGGATATACGGTCGGTCCTGTGGTCAAAGGCGTGCAATGCGGTTGGGATCTTTGGCGTGACAGTCCTGACCCGCCTTCCGGGACCGTCCTTATGGGGGAACCCTGACCTTGTGCGGGCCTTCCGTGCACTGATCCGTGAGACGGATGCCGTGGCACGGGCGCACGGGGTTGCCGTTGGCGACTACGTGGGGTTCCCGATTAGGCGATATCTCCAGATGACGGCGTCCGAACACGTCGAGTACGCGTCGGGACTGGTGCCAGGAGGCCGGTCCGGACCGATCGCGCCCGGCGCATATCCGTCGATGGCGCAGGACCTGTTCGCCGGTCGCGCGATGGAGGTCGAAGAGGTCTTTGGAGACGTTGTTACCCGTGCCGAACGTGCCGGGGTTGACGTTCCGCGGGTCGCCCTCGTTTGCGATCTCCTGAGGGGTCTGAACGCGCAAGTGTGAACCGGGGCGTGTCGGTGCAAGAACACACCGATACGCCCGCCAGGATTTCAGGCGCGCAAGTATTGTGGTGGCGCAAACGATGGCCCACCGAGTTCGCGCGCTGCGCGCAACACGAAGTGCGGATCCCGCAACAGTTCGCGTCCGAGTGCAACCAGGTCGGCATGACCATCGGTGATGACCGCGTTTGCCTGCGAGGCCGTCGTGATAAGCCCGACCGCCATCGAGGCGGTTCCGGATTCGTGACGCACGCGCGAGGCGAACGGCACCTGATATCCCGGCCCCGGCTTGACCTGCTGCTGTGGCGCGACGCCCCCAGACGAGCAATCGACGACGTCTACGCCGTGCGCCCCGAGTTCACGGGCGAGCGAGACGGTGTCATCGCCGTCCCAACCGTCCTCAATCCAGTCGGTGCTTGACAGGCGGACGAACAGGGGCTTCTCGGATGGCCACACCCCACGGATGGCTTCGACGGTCTCGAGGAGAAGGCGCGTGCGTCCGGCGAAGTCCCCTCCGTAGATGTCATCGCGGTCGTTGGAGATTGGCGACAGGAATGAGTGATGCAGGTACCCATGGGCGCCATGGATCTCCACCACGTCGAACCCGGCCTGATTGGCCCGACGCGCACTGGCGGCGAAGGCGTCCGGGATGGACGTAACTTCGGCCGTGGTCAGACGGTGGGGTACGGCGTATTCGGGACTGAACGGGGTGGCTGTCGGGCTGACGGGTTGCCATCCGCCATCGGCAGGCAAGACGAGGCCATGCCCCTTCCACGGCGCTGCGGTCGATGCCTTGCGACCGGCATGGGCCAACTGGATGCCGGCAAGGGCGCCTTGCGAGTGCATGAACCGGACGGCACGGGCCAGGGGTTCGGTTTGTGCGTCTTCCCACAGTCCCACATCCTCCGGTGAGATGCGCCCGACGGTGGCGACACCGGTTGCCTCCACGATGACGAGACCTACGCCGCCCTTGGCAAAGCCTCCAAGATGCACGAGGTGCCAGTCGGTTGCACGTCCATCACGCGCTTCGCACGAGTACTGGCACATTGGGGAAACAACGACGCGGTTCCGGAGGGTCACACCGCGGATGGTTATCGGCTGGAACAGGGCAGGTGTAAGGGTCACTGCGTTGATGGTAGTCATGTAATCCAAAGCATACGACGGCGAGGGGTCAGGTTTCGCGTGCGCTGAGGACAACCGCGCTCGCCACGAGGGCTCCGCCAATGAAGAACGAGATGCTGAGAACCTCACCAAGGACGGTGGCTCCGAGAAGTCCCCCGACGACGGGTTGGGCAAAGAAGAGCAGTCCGGGTAGTGACGCGCCGAGGCGCGCAATACTGCGGTTCCAGAGGTAGAAGGCGCCGGCGGTCGAGACGATTCCGAGGTAGAGGATGCCCGTCCAGACCGGCCAGTCAAGCGATCCCATGGGCGTGGATGCAAGTTCCCAGGGGACAAGTGGGAGGGTGAACAGCGCACCGAACCCCGTGGCGTAGGCGGTTGTGACGAGCGCGTCGTATCTGGAGGACGCGCGTCCACCGAGGACAGAATAGAGGGCCCACGTGATCGCGGCAACGAGCAGGAAGGTGTTTCCGGCGAGGTGTGATCCGGGCGCTTCGGTGGGGGCATCGGTCCCGACAAGGGTGACGACCAGTACGCCAGTGGTGGCGAGGATGAGGGCGCCGACCTGGCGGATTGTTGGCCGGGTTCCAAGAATTGGCCAGGCGAAGACCAGCATGAAGGCCGGCGTGGCGCTAGTGATGAGAGCGCCGTTCGCCGCTCCGGCGAGGTGGGTGCCGGCGAACTGGGCGACGAGACTGATGCACATTCCCACCAAGCCCAGCGAGGCCATCAGTTTTAGGTCGCCCCTTGCCGGCAATCGTGGTGCCGTGAGACGGATGACAATCGCGAGGGTGATCGTTCCAAGGACCAGGCGAATGAAGACGAGGGTGACTGGAGGGATCACCTCGAGGACCATCCGGCTGACCACGTACATGCCACCCCAGATGGATGCGGCGCCAAGTCCCGACAGGATGCCGTCGATGGAAGGCCCGCGAGTGCCTGCGGATGTCGACATGGTGCCCGTAGGGTACGGCGCATCGGGACGGCGGGAAACCCTTGTCGTAACTCCTCCCCACAGCGAAGGGAGAGAGGTCGGTCGGTTCAGGAAATTGACCGAGTAAACTTTCCAAGCCTAAAAAGCGCTTGAAGATCCGGCGTGAACGCGTCCCGGGAGTGGGTGAATGGTGAGCAACGAAACCGGACGGAATGCACGCGGACGCAAGGTGACCATCGTTGGGGTTGGCAACGTTGGCGCGACTACGGCGTACGCGCTGACCCTTTCAGGTCTCTGCTCTGAACTCGTCCTGATAGACAGCGACGCCGCCCGCGCGGAGGGTGAGGCGATGGACCTTTCGCAGGCGGTGCCCTTTGGCATGCCGGTGCGGGTGCGGGCCGGCACCTTTGCCGACAGTCACGGTTCGCATGTGACGGTGATTGCGGCTGGTGCCAACCAAAAGCCTGGCGAGACGAGGCTGGAACTCCTCGCTCGGAACTGGGCAATCTTCCGAAACATCATTCCCCCATTGATCGAGGCGAACCGCGACGGAGTGATTGTGGTTGCGACCAATCCGGTTGACGTGCTTACTTATGGCACGTGGGGAATTTCCGGCCTGCCACGTTCGCGGGTGATCGGCACCGGCACAATCCTGGATACCGCACGGTTCCGCGCCTTGCTTGGCCGGCACTATGAGATTGATCCGCGCAGTGTCCATGCGCTGATCATTGGCGAGCATGGAGACAGCGAAGTGCCAGTGTGGTCGCGGGCGACCATCGGTGGCATGAAACTGCATGAGTTTGGCGAGGCGCAGGGGCGCTCTCACGATCAGGCAACCCTAGATGGCATCTTCGCGCAAACCCGGGACGCGGCGCAGGAGATCATCAAGCGGAAGGGTGCAACCTACTACGCCGTCTCTTCCGGAATTATGCGCCTGCTCGAGGCCGTCCTGCGAGATGAGCAGACCATCCTTCCGGTGAGTTGCGTCTTGCGGGGGCAGTACGGCCTGCACGACGTTGCCCTGAGCCTGCCGGCAGTAATTGACGGAGATGGCGTGCGCGAGCACCTCGCATTGACGATGGACTCTCACGAAATCGAGGCCCTGCACCGATCAGCCGCGGTCATCCAACAGGCCATCGAGACCCTGACAATCGACTGACAGGTATCGGGCGACACGAACGGGGCGGCGTGGCACACTGGCGCCCCATGAAAGTAGTGTCGCTGGAACTGATCAAGGTCCCGCCATCGTGGGTCTGGCTGAAGATTCACACGGACGAAGGGATCACGGGCCTTGGCGAACCGTATCTGGAGAACCATCCGGATAGCGTGATCGCCGAGGTCCTCCGTCTCGAGCCGCTGTTGATCGGCGAAGACCCGACGCGCATCGAGTGGCTGTGGAACCGCATGTATGAGGGCGGTAGTGGCTACAAGGGCGGTCCGGTGAAGATGAGCGCCATCTCGGGCATCGACATGGCGTTGTGGGACATCACCGGGAAGGCTGCCGGGCTGTCGGTACATCGCCTGCTTGGCGGGGCGACGCGCGACCGTGTCCTGGTCTACCGCGCGGTGGGAGGCGGTCGCCCGCACGTCGTCGAACCGGGAGACCCGTACCGTGCCGGGCGTCGTGACCCGGTTCCGGGCGACCCCAAACCGGGTAGCCCCGAGGCATGGCGAGCGGGGGCGGCTGAACTGGTGCACGAGTGGGGGTTCAGGGCACTGAAGGCGCACGTGTCGCCGGGCGAGACCCCGTTTGGGACCGATCTTGTGGATGGGATGGTGGCGTGCTTCGCCGCCGCGCGCGAGGGGGCCGGGCCGGGCGTGCCGGTGGCGATTGACATCCACAATCCGCACCCCGCGATTGCCCGCCAGATGTTGCGCGCCCTTGCACCGCACCGGCCGCTGTTCGTCGAGGAACCGATGCCGATCGAACGGGTCGACGCGCTTGCCGAGGCGGTGGCGGGGTCGGAGGTTCCGGTGGCGGCCGGGGAACGGTGGATGGGGAAGTGGATCTTCTTTGATGCGTTGTCGCGCGGGCTCCTAGCGGTGGTCCAACCGGACTTGGCGCACGCCGGCGGGATCACCGAATGCCGGAAGATCGCGGCTATTGCCGAAGCGGCGTATGCGACGGTGGCGTTGCACTGCCCGCTGAGTCCTCTGGCGTTCGCGGCCTCGGTACAACTTGATGCGTCGATTCCGAACTTCCTGGTGCAGGAGCACAACGAGGTGAACGACACGCGCGATGGTGGTCGCACGGTGATCGGTGCGGGGTACCTGCGCGACCCGTTCGTGGTCGGCGACGACGGGTGTGTCGCGGTGCCAAATGCGCCGGGCCTTGGGGTCGAGATCGACGAGGCGGGGATGGCGCGGATCATGGCGAAGCCGTGGTCGACGCAACGGGGGTGAGGCGCTAGACAGGGAGCCCGTACCCACTTCGGATGAGGGCTCCCCGGTGCGCGCTACTGCACGACGATGACGGTGTTGATGTGATCCGGCGCGTCGTGCGGGCCGGTGATCGTGATGCCCGACCCATCACGGTGCAACGCGAGGGAGGCGTGCGTGCCGTTCGCGAGCGCCGCCGTCTTCACGTGGTCGAGCTTGCCGGCGACGTGATCGGCGGGCAGGTGGATCTTGCCGTCGGTCGGCCAATCGAAGACGTGCAGGTAAATCCGGTGCGTGTCGGCGGCGTCGCGCGTCGCCCAGATGCCGGGTACGCCGAGTGACGGCCCGCGCCGGGTGTGATAGGTGCCAACCGGGTTCGAGGCAAGCCAAGCCCCAGAGCCGCGCAAGGCCTCGGCACTCGCCTCGGGGATGATCCCGGTCGCGGTTGGGCCGACGTTGAGGAGGTAGTTCCCGCCTTTGCTGGCGAGTTCCACCAACTTGTGGACAAGTTCGGCCGGTGACTTCCAATCGGTGTCATCGGTCTTGAAGCCCCACGTGTGGTTGATGGTGGCGGGCGTCTCGAAGTCCATGTCGTGCGTCTCGTCGGGGATGACGTTGTCGCCCGCCTCGGCGTAGTCACCCATGTTGTTGCCGACGCGCCCGTTGACGAGGCAGGCTGGCTGCAACTCGTGCACGAGGTCGGTGAGGCGCTTGCTTTGCGCCGCGGTCATCCGCTTCGGCGTGTCGTACCAGATCAGGCAGATTGGGCCGTAGCCGGTCATCAACTCGCGCACTTGCGGGACGACATAATTCTCGACGTAGCCATCGAAGTCGCGTGTGGCGTCGTCGTAATCCCAGTCGTTGCCGTCGCCTCCGGGGTGATGCCAATCCTGCGTCTGGCTGTAGTAGAAGCCAAAGAGGAGGCCATGACGCGCGCACGCATCCGAGAGTTCGCGGATGATGTCGCGCTTGAACGGCGACGCCTTGGTGACGGTGTAGTCGGAGACGTGCGAGTCCCACAGGCAGAAGCCGTCGTGGTGCTTTGCGGTGATGACGACGTACTTCTGGCCGGCCTCGGCGGCGAGGCGCACCCATGCGTCGGCATCGAAGTCGACCGGGTTGAACTGGGCGGCGAGTGGTGCGTACTGCGCAACGGGGATGCGCTTGCGGTGCATGATCCACTCACCGATACCTGGCACGAACTCGCCGTGCCACCGGCCGGCCGGGATGGCATAGAGGCCCCAGTGGATGAAGAGGCCGAAGCGGGCGTCGCGCCACCAGTCGAGGCGCGGATCGGTCTCGGCGCCGGGGCGCTGGCCCTGGCCGGGGCGGATTGCGGGGATCGGGATCGGTGTAGTCATGCGCAGGTCTCCTTGCAGGCGGAACACGTGATGGAGATGAGGATAGTGGTCGGACGCCTGACGTGCGCGGTGATGGAGGCGGGAGACACCTATCAGCGTTTTAGAGGCCTTGACTTCCCGTCGAACTTGCCGAGATAGGTCAGCGGTTGGCCGCGTTGATTGCCCGTGACAGCCCTTGATAGCTTAAAGATGCTGCTTCTCGCGGTGGCCTAGGAGCGCGGCTCGTACCATCAAGCTCGACGTTTAGCCAGCCTTTGTAGCCAACTTCCCGCAAGGCACGGAACATTTGGGCGAAGTCGATCACCCCGAGGCCTATCGGCTCGTAACCAACATATCCGGTTGGGTCGATAAGGAGTTTTCCGTCACTGTCGTGTGTGACTGCGGTGCCTCCGTAGTCCTTCACGTGGACATGGTTCACGACTTGTCGGTAGCGCGAAACTATTTCGACGGCGTCGCCTCCAGCCTGGGCAATCTGCCCTGTGTCGGGACCAAACCCGCAAGCTCGCGGGTCAAGTGCCTCAACGACCATTGCAATCTCGTCAGGGGTCTCGACGGGGGTTCCAGTATGTGGGTGAAGGGATGTCTGAAGTCCGAGTTCATCGCGGATTCTGGCACCAAGCGCATTGAGTGTCCGCGCAAGACCCATGTATTCGTCGGTGTCGTAGTGTGGCTTTTCGCGTCGGACACAACTCACAACGACCGTGTCGGCGCCAACGTCACGGGAGACACGAGCCCACTCCATGACCTGCGCGATGTCGTCTTCTGCGCGCGCGGCGTCTATGTATGTGCGAGAACAATACGAGGCGCTATAGGTAAGGTTGTGACGAGCGAGCAACTCGCGGAATGCTGAGACGCCCCCGGGGTACTGCGCGACGACGTGACCAAAGGTCTCGAACGATGCGAAACCTGCGTCCGCGGTGTCCGCAATCTTTTCTTCGATCGGTTCGTGTGGCCAAGTGATACCCGTGTGTCCGGTCCGATTGGGATCAAGCACTGTTGGCTCCTTTTCGTACGCCTCAAATTAACGACAGTTGTTCTTCATGAGAAAGCACCATGTGCTTGGTGCTTTCTCACTCCTCGATAATTGCAACTGCGCGAACCGGAGCGGCCGACGCCCCTCGCCATTTTATTGGTAAGACGCTAACCGTGAACGAATGATATGGCGGTGGGATCATGTGTAAATTACACATATTTTCCAAATGATAGTATTCGCGCTCGAGCATTACCAAGTGTGCTTCCCAGTACTTGCCTCGGCGCATCATGTCGGGCACAGGGGGATCAAATCCCGGCGCGTCGATGCCCATCATTTTTATACCTTGGTCGAGAAGCCAAGTTACCGATTCCTTTGTCATGCCGGGATGGTCGCTCAGGTATCGTCGTTCTTCGCGGTACATGGCGGCATCGGTCCGTAAGAGGACGATGTCCAGCGGCTTTAACGAATAGGAGATTCGCTCAAGGGCCCGCTTGACGTGATCGACTTCGATCTCGTCGCCAGGGTTCATGCCGGTGAAGTCCAAGACCACGCCGTCCCCATAGCAGTAGTCGATGGGTATTCCCTCGGCCCGTGGAGCGGCGGGGTTTACGTGTCCCCACGAGTCCAGGTGAGTTCCAACGTGGTCTCCCGTGACAATCATGCAATGGTTAGGAAGATGGGGAGCCCCGAGGACGTCCGTACCCATGCTACGCGCCATTTGCGCGTGGTTCTCCATCTCCACTATCACCGGCTTGGCGACACTTGGATAGACCATCATGCCTTGGAAGACCTCCATGGAGAGGTCAATGAGTCGTCGTGCCATTTTCAGTCTCCCATCGTGAATGAAACCTTGAGGGCTTCGCGCCTTCTGAGCAGGCCCAGTCCGTCCTCAAACTGTTCAATAGGTAGTTCGTGGGTTAGCAATGGTTTTACGTTTACTTGACCACTGAGGAGAAGTTCGCGTGCGTATCGCCCAGGTCGCCCTGCTGGAGTTCTGGTGTATTCAATTGAGGTTCCACGCAGGCGCGAAGTATGTGGCACCCGGAAATCTCGTTCTGGGACACTGAAGATTATTAGTCGGCCGGCGGTGTGTTCAAGGGCGCCCTCAATCGCTGCCGGAACGCCCGAGCAGTCGACGGTTACGGTGAACTCGCTTTCTTTCAGTGTGTTCCACTCTGGAGAGCCTGGTTTGACGGCGCGGTCGGCACCGAGGGAAAGTGCGAGGTCGCACCTGCTTGGATCGACGTCAATCGCGGTGAGTTCGTCCGGACCATGAGACTTGAGAGCTTGGAGCATCATGAGACCGGCGGGTCCCATGCCGGAAACTGCAACCCGCTGGCCTGTGAGGTCTCCGGCGACTACAACCCCCTGAGCGACGCAACTTAGCATCTCGAGCATCCCCATCTCGCGCCAATTTAGTGCTCCCTTGGGAAAGGCGAGAACAGACCGCTCATGGGTAACGAAGTACTTGACGTAACCGCCGTATGCTCGAGCGCCAGGGTTTGAGGACGAGCGCAAGGGCTTCACACCCGGTGGGTTGCCCCAAAGCGCGACGTGGTCGCCGATTGCGATGGTAGAGACGTCCGAGCCGGTGGCAACGACAGTACCGCTCAGTTCATGCCCTGGCCCTCCCACGTAATACGGGTACTCAGGGTGTCCTTTGCGACCGAAGATGTCGATGCCATCCCAAACAGTTAGATCCCAGTGGGTGCAACTGTTGCAGACCTCAATACGTATGACAACTTCGTCGGGAAATGGTTCAAGTTCTGGAACATCAACAATCTGGAAGTGCCCGGGCGCAGTGATCTGCAATCCCTTCACGGTAGCGTTCTCCTAGGTGCAGGCGCGGTGGCTGACCGCAATCATCAGTCCTCATTATCGATAGCAATCGTGATCACGTCAAGGCCACG
>BJHB01000016.1:0-20168 GCA_014191415.1 Chloroflexota bacterium | reverse complement strand
GAACGGTATGAAGACACCTAACAACGGAAGCGACCAAAGAGGCACGACATTCGTCTTCAGAGGTTTCCCGAACGCAAGTGACGCACGCAACACGATCGCGCGGACGGATTCTGTTGGCGCACACGGCACGTGCCACGGCTGACCGAACGCATCATCGGGTGCGTCAAGCAAGGAAATGACGGCCCGGTGGATGTCTGGGACGTACGCGAAGTCATGCGGCATATCAAGCGGCGCAACGAATGAAGCAGCTTTGCCCGCAGCGATGGCTCGCATGACGTCATTGCCAATATGTGATGCCTGTACCCCAGGACCGTAGAAGTCTGAGGCCCGGAGGGCGACGACCCGGACCCGGCCACTATCGTGAGCAGCTCGCCACTGGCGCGTGATGGCTGCGCGCACTGAGGGCTTCGTGCCAGTTGCAGCGAGAGGAAGATCTTCGTGCAGTGGGCCGACGTGAGGTCCATACATGTACAAATTATCGAAGAAGAGCAACCTTGCGCCTGATGCTTCGCACGCAGTCAGGACGCACTCCATCGCGACGGGCCACTTTCGCTGCCAAATCTGCCCAACGTACTCGAACCCAATGGCAGCGACGACTTGGGCTGCCCCTTGGCACGCGTTGGTGACAGAGTCCTTGTCCAGGACATCCGTTCGCACGAACCGTGCACCTGCGGGAAGGTCGGTTGGCTCAGTACGTTGGCCAACTACGACCTCGGTACCCCGCCGGACCAGTTCCGCCACGACGCCTTTTCCAACAGCTCCGTACCCAAGAACGACCACCCTGTCACTCATCGTGATCGCAACTCCCAGCACGCCCTTGAGCGCACCGGGGGAATGTTACCAATGATTACATCTAGCTGATCGCTCTCTAGTCTGATCGCTGCGATGGTCACGTCAGTCGGATGCGTTGCCAAATCCGTCAAGGATGTTTCCACGCAGGTATTCCATGTTCATCGTTACTCCCAACCCTGGCCGGTCCGTTAGGTGAAGGCGCCCACCGGAATTGTCGAGCGGCGAATCGATGAAGTCGTCGTACTTGCGAAGGGTGTAGCGGGACGTCTCTAGTCGGTAGAAGTTTGGGACGGTCATCATGACGTGGGCCCCGGCAAGGACATTTATGGGTCCGCTTGCATCGTGCGGGGACACAGGAATGTAGTAGGTCTCAGCCATTGTTGCGATTTTCTTGAGTTCCGAGATGCCCCCACACCATGTCACGTCAGGCATCACGTAGTCCGCCAGTTTCTGTTCAAAAATCGTGGTGAAGTCCCAACGGGTGTGGAGGCGTTCACCCACACAGATCGGGGCGTTTACTTTCTCCCGGACCTGTGCGAGGGCGGAGTAACTTTCGACAGGTATAGGCTCCTCGAACCAGTCAATCTGGGCCGCATCCTCGAGCGCCCGGCAGAGACGGATTGCCGTCGGCACATTGAACCGTCCGTGGGCATCGATCAGGACTTCAACGTCGGGTCCTGCCACCTCCCGGATTCGCTCCGTCAAGCGGACGGCGTGGCGCTCCCCCGCGCGGGTCATGCCACCGTCCAGGTAATCGTCGTTCGCTGGTGATTCGCCGGGTGCGTGCGGGAAAGGATCAATCTTCAGGGCCGTGTGGCCGGAATCGACGATTGCGCGAATTTCCTCGACAAGAGTGTCATCCTGTCGTAGCGCAGACCCGAGTGGGTGCGTGTAGAGGAGGATATCGTCGCGAACCTTGCCACCCAGGAGGGCGTGGATAGGTAGTCCGAGGACCTGCCCCCGGATGTCCCAAAGGGCGATGTCTATCCCGCTAACGACATGACACGTGGCGCCGCGCGTGCCGAGGTAGGTGAATGACCGGAAGATCTTGTTCCAGATCCTCTCGATCAGGGCCGGGTCCTCACCGACAACAAGTGAATTGAGTTGGCGGATCATTCCCGCAACCGCCCGGTTCGCCGTGGGGGTCGTGGTCGTGATCTCTCCCCATCCAGTCACCCCCTCATCGGTCTCAACCTGCACGAAGAAGTACTCGCCCCAGAAGGATGCGGTAGTCCGGACTAGCCAGGGTGTGATGCGTGAAATCTTCATGATGCGCCAAACTCCCGGATTGAATGGCGACGCGGACGGTCGCGGCCCGAAGGATATCCGGAAGTCTTGCCCGGCTAGAAGGAGCCGGTCTGGATCGTCCGTGGGATCACACGGACCGTAACCGCCCTGAAGTGAGCGCACGGTCGTCCAAATATGCGGGACCCAGAGTTGGCGGAATTAGGCCTCGTCGAGGAGTTCTGGGTGCTTGGTCTCGAACGCATCAAGCGCCTCCCGGGCGATGATGTATTCGTTCATCGACCTCACCAACGCTTCCTTGAAGCTCTTCTCGTCAAGCTTGTCAGTCGCTTCAGCCCCCAGGACCGAGGAGGCTCGGGCAGTGAGGCGTGAGATCAGCATTTGGTGGTGCGCATTCTTGTCCATAACAGGAGGGAAGATATCCGCAACCGGCCGCGGGGCCTCCGAGAACCGACGATTGGCTGTTGTGAACCCCGGCACTCCTCTGGTCGCTCTGGAGGGCACCGTCAGTGACGATTAATCTTGATCCAACTCGCCTGAGTGACTGGAGAAGCCGTGAGACAAGCCGAACACACGATCCCTAGCGAAACAATTTCACTGGCACGTTGGTATCGAGGGGTGGCCGTTGGTGCGGTTTGGGATGACTGGACGACGGCTGAGGGTTTCTCAGCGAGGTGGGGACCGTCCGGTTTCGAGGTTTCCGTCAGTTCAAGCGATTTCCGTGCGGGGGGCGGTCTCTGGTACGTCATGACGGCCATCGCACCAGATCAGATCCGGTTCATGGAACGCGCAGGTTTGGATCGGGCGACCTCGGTTGACGTCCGGATTGGGGAGTTCTTGCACGGTCACCGGTTGACACTCGTGCAGTCAGCATCATTCATCCCGGACGTCGATCCATACGACGTCACTACTACGGTGGAATTCGGCAGTACGTCCGGTGCGGTCCCAGGCGCTAGGATCCGCGTCAATTTGGAGACGATGCATGATGAGGACTGGACGGATCGCGCTGTGGCGGGATGGCGAGGGCAACTGAGGCGACTATCGAGGTATTTGCAGTCCACGCGGGCCTAACGCTACCCATCAGGAGTTTGGTCCAGAGTCGACCTCGTGCAATTTGTTGCCGGTTGGCGACGCTCGATGGGACGGGCCCACCCCAATCATGGAACCCGCGACGCTTACTTGGCTCGATTTGCAATCGCCGCAAGTTCGGCCACGCGCGCTGCTTCAAATGCAGTGCTCAGATCTGCCTCGTGGGAGGCAACCCCTTTCAGGCGCGCGACGCGATCCGCATTCCAGGCTCGCATGGCAACCAGTTGGGCGGTCTTGATCGCGCTTGCGTCAGTACTATTCATGGATCCGACGGTACCACTACGTGAACCACAATGCGAATCCTCGTATGCATTGCTTTCAAGCGACGCACGTCGCTGTGCAATGGGATTGGAGATCTCTGTTGTGGTTACGATCGGTACTGCCGGGCCGTTGTCCCCAAAGACGACGACCCGGTTCCCCGACAGCGAGGCGGTTCTACGCTGCAGACCACCCACCGTCAGCTGCAATGACCGCGCCATTGACGTGCCTGGCGTCATCCGATGCAAGGAATAGGGCGAGACGCGCGATGTCCTCCGGCTGGAGGTAGGCGGGGATCAGACCGGCGTACGCGCCAGCACGCGCTGCGCCGACAGCATCCATTCGTTCCGGCGTCATTGACTCGGCAATGTTTGTTGCGGTCCCCCCGGGACAGATTGCGTTGCAACGTATTCCCTTCAGCGCATACATCCACGCAGTGCTCTTGGTGAGACCGATCAGACCGTGCTTGGAACTCGTGTACGCGGTGCCAGCTGCCCCACCGCCGAGTGATGCCGTCGAGGCAGTGTTGATAATTGCCCCGCCACCGTGTTCGATCATGGATGGAAGCGCGCGTCGACTGGTGTACATCGGACCGTCAAGGTTGATGGACATCACCTTGCGCCAAATGTCGTCGGAAATTTCCGCGGTGCCCTGCATGAAGTCCATGACGCCCGCGTTGTTCACGAGGATGTCAATGCGTCCATGGGTGGCGAGCGCGTGATCAATCAGCGCCTCCGCATCTTCCCGGACCCCGATGTTTCCGTGAAGTGCGGTGATGCTCCGTCCCACGGTCGTTATCTCGGTAACAACCGCATCCAGGCGCGTCTTGTTCCAGTCGCCGGCGACAATCATCGCCCCCTCCGCCGAGAACATCCGCGCCATCGACAGTCCCATTCCCGAAGCTGCGCCTGTGACAACAGCAACCTTGCCCTGTAATCTCGTGGTCGTTGGTCTCCCTTACCGTAATGATGGCATCCATGGGTGACACAACCACCCGGGCAAACCCCCAGTCCCGGACTCGTCGAGGCAGCACCTAGGGAATCGACGTCACCACTGGAACCCGGCACAAAATCGTGTTGTCTTGCTTCAGGTCATCTGACCAGACAAGCTTTGCCGACCGATCCCACTTGATGGCCAGGTACCCGTCCTTTACTCCGACGTCGGCCTCGGAGTAGACCGTCGCCGCGGGCCACGAAGTCACGTTGAAACCCGGCGATTTCCATCCCGGAGGCTCCTCCCCTATGGTCGCTCCGCAATCAGCTAGCGATGGGTTCTTGAGGGACGCACAAGCCTGGCGAAGTGGCGCACGGTGGATAACGAGGCACCGGGTCCTGCCATCGGTGACGGCCACGACCTTGCCGGTCTGGGTATCTGTCACCTGGAGGATGACACCGCCATCCCCAACCTGCTGGTTCGGCTTTCCGATGTATTCAAGACCGGTGTCATTCTCCTTGAAGTCCTTTGCGACGAGATTGAGAGTCAGGGGTAACTCGGCGTCAAAGAAAATCGTCTCGGTATTGAAGGAACGTTCGGTCGTGATTGGGACCGGGTCTTCGCCAACGAGGCTCGTTCCCGAGTAGAGGGCAAACCAGTTGTCCGCCCAGACATCCGCCCGGTACCGCCCGGATCCAATCGAAGTCGGTTGACCGCTACCGAAGATTGGCATTCCGCATCCTTGGATGATCACTGCAATCAAGAAGACAAGACCTTGCACGTCCGATCCGCGTACCTTGCGAGGCACCGGGCGTCGTCCTTCTTCTCCTGTTTGGTAGCCCATTGGCTTCTCCTCATTGGAATACCATGGCACAATATGCGTAGATAGGTGTTGAAACCCAATCTTTTGGAGCAGATCGCTCCATCACCCACGTGAATACTAAGCCGAATCTGATGATGCGTTTTCGTGACTCACTGGCGTTCATTGCGGAGATTGCCGCGATGATGATTGTTGGCGCCGTGATGGGGGGCGTCTTCGCATGGGTTCTTGTTCGGTGGTTCGGTATTGAAATCGGACTGGTTGAGGCAAGCCTAGTCGCGCTTGGTAGTTGCGCATGGATCATTTTGGAAATCCGCCGATTTCAACAGCATGTTGAAGATCAGTCAAGCCCCGAGCCAGGTTCCACCGAAAGGTTCCCGTGAGAGGCCAACGCCTAGTCGGACGGCCACTCATTGTGCGGTTCACGGTCGTGGCTCACGGAGACCGGTTTGTCTCGGTCCATGCGAGTGCTTCGGCCCGGGCGCGCGCGGTTGCAAGTGCGTCGTACCGTTCCGGGTACTCCCAAAATGCGTGCGTCCGTGGAGGCGCTCGGAAGTCGAAGGCGTGGGTCGCATCTGGGAAGACAACGTTCCGGACATTGGGTCCAGAGGCGATGTCCTCACACTTTTCCGGTGGCGTGGCCGTGTCCCCCGTCCCTTGCAGGAACAGGACCGGGCGGGTGAACGGGCCGAGTGGCACCGATCCGGGTTCCGCGCGGTCGCAAACCGGGTACCAGGCAATTCCCGCGGCGATGAGCGAGGTGGCTTCGCCATTCCATGGGGTTCCCGCGGTGAGGGTTCTCAGGACGGTCCATCCCCCTTGGCTGCCACCACTCATGTAGATCCTCTTAGCGTCGATGCCAGGCAGTCCGCGCAAGTACCGGGCAGTTGCCACCGCGTCGGCCGATCTCATATTCGCGCCGAACTGGTTGTAGGTGAGCCAGTTTTCGGCGACGCCACGGCTGCCAAAACTGTCGACCACTATGGACGCGTAGCCTTGGTCGCGCCACCATCGCGCGAATTCGAGGTACCCACCGTTCATCCCGCCACCACCGTGCAGGATCATGATTGCCGGGTGTGGTTCCGGAAATATCCGCGTATCGGGCAGGTATGTCCGCACCCAGATGCGACCACTTCCATTGTAAGTCGGCACCGTCGGTTTCAGCTCGAGGTCGGCGCTCCCTTCCTCGGCACTGCGTGTCCTTGGCGTCCCCTCCGGCAGGACCGGCTGGTTGTAGTCGAGGACAGTTGTGTCCATTCGCGACTTCGGCCGCTCGTGAGTGGCAACCGCTTCGTTGGATCCTCGTAGCAGCAATGCTGCCGCGATGACCAGAGTCGTTGTGAGGCTGACGTGACGGCGTCCCATTTCGAGGGGTCAGGATAGCGCATCTGTCCCGCCCTAGATCCAATCCCACACGTTGGCCGTGCCGCTTGCAGATCACGGTGTCCACTCATGGCTTCCGGATTTGAATGACGGAATGTAGACTGTCGAGCCGAGGTTCCAGGTGGCTCCCCAGACAATCGTGCGGATGCCTGGTCAGACGCAGGAGGACTTCCGGCATCACCACACCCGAAACGGGTGTAACGATTGCGTCCTTGCCGACCAACGGGCGCCCGCCGCACCGCGCTACGAGGCAGACCTCCCGGGGGATTCTTCGTAGTAGCTCGCGAACGTACGCTCGTTGTACGGCGCATTCGTCACTACCAGGCCGATCACATTTGCGCGCACGGCGTCCAGCTGCGCACGCGCGTGCCTAGCGAGGTCTCGCTTCACCACACCCGCCCCCACCACCACGATGACTCCGTCGACGCGCGTTGAAAGGACCGATGCATCGGCGACGGCGCAAATTGGCGGACAGTCGATGAGCACAAGGTCCGCGTCGCGACCCGCGTGATCCATGATGCGATCAAGGTCGGAGGATGCCAGGATGTCAGCAGGGCTTTCCGGTTCCGTCCCGCTTGTCAGGACATGCAGGTTTGGGACTGCCGTCGGCTGAAGGGTCGGGGTGCGGGGCGTCGCGCCACTAAACAGGTTTGAAAGCCCGTCGCCATTTGGCAAGTTGAACCGGAGGTGCTGTGCCGGGCGCCGCAAGTCTGCATCGACGATGACCACGCGCATGCCTGCCTGGGCGAATGCGATCCCGAGGCAGGCGATGGCTTCCGACTTCCCTTCGTCTGCACCCGCACTCGTCATGAGGATCTGACGGAGCGGAGCGCCGCCCGCGGGACGGATTAGGGCTCGGACGTTTGTCCGCAGCGTTCGGTAGGCCTCCGCCGCAGGCGATCGCGGGTCGGTGTAGACGATGACGTCGGGCGTTCCCTTGACGGCAGATTCGGGTCCTGAGGGAACGGGGGCGCCACTGCTGGATGTCATTGAATGCCCCTTTGTGGTAACGCCCCTGCCGACGGAACGGTCGGAGTTGTGGGCGGGTTGACTATCGTGATCCGCGGGTTCCGGCTAGTGGCGGGGTGCCCGCAGGGCGTATGTGTGCCGCACGGGAGAACGCGCGGCCATCCTTCCGGGCAACAGAGCTCGCCCGTCCGTTCATCGGTGGTCCCGATGGAATGGCACCAAGGACCGGCACGTTCCAAGCGCGCTCTGCGTCGCCGGCTGTGTAAATCCGACCGTCCCAGAACGTCAGGACGACCGCAAGTCCCGCGCCAAGCAACGCCCCCGCAATCGCTCCTCCAAGGCCGGCCCGGCCCGGCCTTGGACTGACCGGACTGTCTGGCCGAAGTGCCGGTTCAAGGACCTCAAGCCGAATATCCTGGCGTTCCCTGCCAGATATCTCAGCCCGGATCTTCGACACAAAGGCGTTCGCTGCCAGATTGACGATTGTCGAGGCCAGTTCAGGGTCCGCGTCGTCAACCTCGAGGGAAAGTCGGAATTCGGCGGGAGCCGCTACAGCGCGGATCCGACCAGTCAACGCATCCTCCGGCAAGCCAGCTGCTTTTGCGACGATGGACGCGAAGGGTCGCGACCGGATTTGAAGTGCGTAATTGTTCAGGAGGCGTTCCACTGCCTGCCCGGTCCAGTACTCGACAATGCTAGGGGTCACTGAAAGGCTCGCGGTTGCCCGGTATGCGACCGGGCCCTGCGCGTTCGTGACGTACGCGGTGCCGGTGGCGAGGAGGATCAATGAAATGATCAGGCGCCAACGCTGCAACACGATCCGCGCATAAGCGTTGAACTCCACCGCGGTCACCTCCTGCGTGAAACTGTGGCGTGCGTGCGACCTGTCATCTGTCCGATGAGGTGGGCTGTCAGGATGCGCCGCGTGCCCGGGCGGTTACACGCGTCGCCCCAGTGCCGGTTCGGGCCTTGGTCGACTTTCCATCCGTCGCCGTCGGCAAGGTGGCTGCCTTCCTCACCGGGATCGCCGGATCGGGTCTCATCCACCCGACAACCGGAGCAAGGACGGTCATGATGGGATGCGTTGGCGCAAGGATTGGAGGCTCCGGAAGGTCACTCGGGATCACACCGAGGACGGGTGAACCGAGGGTCCGGCTTGCGTCATCTGCGTCCTGAATTCGATTGTCAAGGTAATGCAAGACAAATGCAAGCCCAACTCCGGCGACAAAGGCGACGGCCGCTTGAATGATGACATCGAGGAACCGTCTGATGATGCTGGGTGCTTTCGGGTCGCGTGGTGGGTCGATCACATTGACGTTCACCGGTTGCCGGCCATCGCGCGTGAAATACGCCGCCCCTTCGGTCCGCAGTACGTCGTCGGCAGCCTCAGCCAGATGCCTGGTGAGAGCTTCCTTGCCGGTGGTGATTGTGATGATGAGGGCTCGATGCAGTTTGCGGGTCTGGAAAGCCTCGATGATGTCCTTGGTTTCCAGGCGCTCGGCGTACCGCGACTCGATCCGCCGTGCGAGTTTGTCGGCGAAGTCCTGGGTCTTGATGATGACGCCAAGGTCGTCGGTCAAGTACTCGGAGTACAGCGTCTGCCAATAGTCTTGCGGGTAGTAACTCGTTGCTCCGGGGACTTGGGCCGGGATGATCGCCTGAATATAGACCGTTATGTCTGTGCGGTAGATCGGCGGGATCACAAGATTGAAGATCAGGCTGGCTATGAACGTGACGACGACAAGGGGCGTGATCAGTCGCCGTCGGCGCCAGACGATCTGGCCGTACTCACGAAACTCCATGGGTGATCCTGTCTGCGTTCGGTGGGTTCGGACCGTCCCCGGGTCTCGCCGGGGCACCGTCAGGGACGCGGCTGAATGCGCGCGCAACCCACGCACGCATCTGCGCCTTGAACGTCTCCGTGTCAAACCGGGCAGCGTGAGAGGCAATCGCATCTCGGTCCCACGCCTGACTCCGGACTTCGGATAGAACAGACGCGAGTGCTTCAGGAGTTGCCTCGTGGAAGAATGCGCCGGTCTTCCCCGGAACGACGGTATCAAGCGCACCGCCCGAACCGAATGCCACGACTGGCAGTCCGGCGGCCATGGCCTCCACCGGCGCGATTCCGAAATCTTCTTCAGCCGGGAAGATAAATGCGGTGGCATCGGCGATCACGGACCGCTTTTCGGTTTCACTTACCCATCCGAGGAACTCGATCGTGGGTCCAGCGAGAGCCTCAAGGCGTGCACGGTCACGTCCTTCGCCCAGGATCTTCAATGGCGCCCGCAGTTGGTTACATGCGGCAATGGCTAGATCGATCCGCTTGTAGGGGATCAGTCGCGACGTAACGACAAAGTAGCCGCCGTCACGGGAGGTGGCGCGAAGTGGTGCAAAGGGTGCCGTGTCGACTGGTGGATAGATGATCGATGCACTTCGACTGTAGTACCTATTGATCCGTTGCTGGACGACCGTTGAGATCGCTGAGAATTCGTCGACCCGGTTTGACGTCTTGACGTCCCAATGGCGCAGCCACGAGAGGATCGGTGCGAGGATTGCCCGCTGCCAGCGCGATACCGGTTCGTCGCGAACGTAGTCATCGAAAGCCCACGCAAACCGCATTGGGGTTAGGCAGTAGTTCAGATGGATTGCGTCAGGGCGCGTCACGACCGCCTTCGACCAGGCGCTGCTCATTGAAAGGACGACATCGTACCGGGACAAGTCGAGGCTTTCGAAAGCAAATGGGAAGACCGGCAGGAATGGCTGGTGGTGCCGGTGCACCAGTGGCAGATGCTGCATGAAACTGGTTCGGATATCCATCGTGCGGAACGCGGGATCAACCAACGACGGTTCATATATGGATGTGAAGATCGGCGCGTCCGGAAAAAGGTCGTGCAACACCATCAGGACGCGTTCAGCGCCGCCCATCTGGTTGAGGTAGTCATGGACGATCGCAAATCGCATGGTGTCGGCGTTTTTCATCCGAATGAGGAACGCGGTTGGCGGACGACGGATGCGCGTATTGGAATCGGCGTGACTGTGGGCTAGTACGCCCCGCGTCCAGAAATTACTGTCGGGATCGTTCGCAGGATGATTTTCAAGTCGAGGCTGAGCGACCAATTCTCGATGTAATACAAGTCAAGCATGACCATTTCATCGAATGGGAGGTCACTGCGACCACTCACTTGCCAGAGTCCCGTCAGGCCTGGCGTCACCGAGAGACGACGCTTGTGCCAGTCCTCATATTGCGCAACTTCGTGCGGAAACGGTGGTCGGGGACCAACAAGGCTCATCTCTCCGGTCAGGATTGACCAGAACTGTGGCAACTCATCAAGCGACAGCTTGCGGAGGACACGACCCACCCGGGTTCGCCGAGGGTCGTCCCGCATCTTGAAGATGACACCACCCGCCTCGTTGTCCTTCATAAGGTCGGCAAGACGCCGGTCGGCGTCCTGATGCATGGACCTGACCTTGAAGCAGCGAAACGTCCGACCGCGCATGCCGACCCGTACCTGAGGGATGAAGACCGGGCCGGGTGAATCGATCTTGACCGCAATCGCGAGCAGTGCGATGACTGGTGCCGACACGAGAAGCGCGACGCTGGATGCAAGGATGTCGATAACCCGCTTGATTACAAGGTTGATCCCGCGAATGGTCGTTTCGCGTCGGCCAATCAGCGGTATTCCGGCGATGTGGTCGACTTCAAGGCTTCCCAAGGTGAGGTCGTATGTCTCGGGGACCAACCGGAACTCGACGCCCATGCGCTCGCAAAGGCCGACGATCGACAGTATGGTTGCGTGTTCCGCCGAAGGGAGCGCGATCACCACTTCATCAATGCGATGGGTGGCGATCACCCCTGGCAGGTCACGCACCGGACCGAGGCACTCAAATCGCCCGAAGTTCGTCCCCTGAGCGCACGCGACGTCGTCACAGAAGCCAGCAAGGTCGTATCCCAAACCCGGCCGGCCCGCGATTTGCTGCATCACCATCTTGCCGAGGTGTCCCGCGCCGATGACCAGGATGCGGCTTACGCCGATGCCGGCGCGGCGCCTGCGGGAAATGATCCACCGTAAAACCAGGCGGAACGTCGAAAGCAACCCGATCGACCCTACCCAAACGTAGGCGAGCATTGCCCTGGAAGTGACGCCTGGGCGGAGAAGGAAGAAAATGATCACCAGGACGGAGATCGCAATCGTGACGGCGTTCGCGATCATGCCAACTTCGTCGAGCCATTGAGTGGTCCGCTTCAGGCGATAGAGGCCCAGTCGAAGCACCATGACGAGGGACAGCCCAACGAACACGGTTTGCGCGGTGAAGTAGGAACTGAGCGGGGCGTCAAAGAACTCCGCAGTTTCCGGCCACAGGCGCAGGTCGTAGCGAAGCCAATACGCGACGAGAAAGGCGATGTTCAAGATCGCAAAGTCCGTCACAAGGAGTGCCAACTTGGTCCGGAGGCGCGACCCGGTGGTAGGAACACGTGCGGCCTCGGCGGGGGTGCGCCACGCCTCATTCGACGAGGCCCATTGAGGAGGGGGCGAGGCCGGGTCGATCACTACGGGTGCCGAAACGGAGTTTGCCCCCGCACCGACGCGCTGCTCGCGTGGGGTGTCCCTTCTTCCCGTCCGACTGCGCAGCCTCATGGAGTTCGCACCTGTCCGGGGACGGAACGCGCGGAAGTGGTGGCAGGTTTCCAGAATGTGGAGCGGGCTTCCGGCGCGGCGCCCCCCGAGTTGCTACCCATGGCGGCCCGGTATGCGTGAACGCACCCATCCGCTGCGGCCGCCCATGTGAATTGGGAAGCCTGTTCTGGCCCCGCCCTTCTGAGGGACGAGGCGAGGACGGGGTCGGTCACCACCGAGGCAATCGCATCAGCGAGAGCCCGCTCATCACCAGGATTGACGGTCAATCCAGCGGCGCCGACAACCTCTGGAAGCGACGAGGTTGCACTAGTCACGACAGGCGTACCACAGGCTAGCGCCTCCAGAACGGGGAGGCCGAACCCTTCATACTGAGATGGATACACAAATACGTCGCTGGCACTGTACCAAAGCGGTTGCTCGGCGCGGCTGACATAACCCGGAAAACGTACCCGGTCTTCAACGCCTTCCTCAATTACCGCCCGGTCAATCGCTTCGAAGTCCCAGCCCCGTCCTCCGGCAAGCACGAGACTGTGCGGAAGTCCCTGGCGGACCAGCCTGGCGAAGGCCCGCACGAGGCGATCGACGTTCTTGCGGGGTTCGAGCGTGCCAAGGTAGAGAATGAAGTGGTCGGGGAGGTTGTGGCGGGCCCGGAATGACGCAAGGTTGTCAGACTGGCTTTGGATGTCTGGATCCATCGGACGAAAGTCGGGGTCAACGCCGGGGTACACCACGTCGACAACGTCCGGCGAGATGCCGAATGCCTCGATGACATCGGCCCGGGTTGCGGCTGAATCCGCGACGATGCGCCGGGCGTGGCGCGCGGCGTAGCGAGTAAATATCGATAGATATCGCTGTTTTGCTGGGTGGAAACGGTCCGGGTAGCGGATGAAAGTCAGATCGTGGATTGTCAGAACGACCGGCACGCGGGAGGCGATTGGGAGGACATTCAACGGACAATGCAGTACGTCAATCCCGTCGCGGATCGCCAAAGCGGGCAGCATTGCCTGTTCCCACAAGATCCGCATGATTGGCGAGAGGGTCGGCAGCCGAGTTGGCGAGAGCCGCAGCCTTGGTCCGGTGACGCCCGGCCATTCACGAACCTGGGGGTTCGTATAGAGGAGGAATTCCTCGTCTCCGGGAATGCTTGGAAGGTGCGCGCAGACACCCCCGATGTACCGGCTGATCCCGGCGTTCCGGTAGTCCTGCGAGACGAACAGCTTTTGCGCGTTGATCCCGATCCGCACCAGAAACTTCCAGGTAGCCGTCCACCGCGCGTCATGCCTTACGGGGCACATCGCCCAGAGTGCCACGCAGCACAATTCAGAACGCACGGGCTGGGTCGCGCGCCACGCACCGGGTCCTATACTGATTTGAATGAGTACGACACGCGAGAATCTGCCGGGTGATGCTGCCCAATTCGTTCTGGATACTTTCCTGACCTTGGTGCGGATTGACAGCCTTTCCGGCGACGAGGGTGCCGTTGCCGAACGCTTGCGCGGGTACCTGCATGATGCAGGATGTCAGGTCTGGTCCGACCATGTGGGAAATCTGCTTGCACGTCGCGCCGGTCACGGGGCGGGAGGAATGTTGCCTCCGTTGCTGCTTTCAGCGCACATGGACACCGTGGAGCCCGGTCACGGCATCCAGCCCCGCATCGTTCATGGGGTCGTGCGCAGCGACGGAACCACGATCCTCGGTGCTGACGACAAGGCCGGTGTCGCCGCGATTCTTACCGCGCTTCGCCAGACGAACCACACGGGAGCCTCATGCTGCCCGGTTGAGGTCGTATTCAGCGTGCAGGAAGAGGTCGGCCTGGTCGGTGCCAAGCACCTTGACCTCACACAGCTCGCCGCCAAGACGGCAATCGTCATGGATAGCGCGGGGCCGGTTGGATCCATCGTGGCGAGAGCCCCGTCTCAGGACACCATGACGATAGAGATCACGGGACATGCGTCTCATGCAGGTGTTGCGCCCGAACAGGGTGTAAGCGCGATTGTTGTGGCGTCCAAGGCGATTGCCGTGATGCGTCTCGGAAGGATCGATCCGGAAACCACCGCAAACATTGGGGTGATCCGGGGCGGCATGGCGACCAACATTATTCCCGCGCATGTCACGATGCGCGGTGAGGCGCGCAGTCTCGACGAGGCTCGGCTTGCGGCCCAGACTTCCCACATGCGTGAATGTTTTGAGACCGCGGCGCGAGACCTTGGCGCAAAGGTTGAATTCTGGGTGGAGCGGAGTTATTCGGGAATCAACCTGTCACCGGAAAGCGCAGTGGTGAAGCGAGTCTCACGCGCCATGGCTGCAACAGGCGTTGCGGCGAGCCTCATTTCAACCGGAGGCGGAAGCGACGCGAACATCTTCATGGGTGCTGGGATCGAGACCGCAAATCTCGGTTTCGGGATGATGGGCCCCCATAGCGTGGAAGAACACATCGCTGTCGCCGATCTTGAGCAGGCGGCGTCGATCCTGATCGCCGTCTTGTCTGACCCACAGGGCTAGTCCGCCAGGAAATCCGCCTGCGCGTTTCCCCCTGGGGTCGTTCATCGTGTTGGAGAACAGGCGCCAGGGAAGCAATTCCCATGGATGCCGTTCGGCGATCAGTCGCGTAGGCGTACCGCTCTCGGTCTCACTTGGCCCGGTTCGTGAGCGCAGCGACCATAGAAATCAAGGGGCGATGGGGAGCGAAGCGAGGGGTGAGGGATCGGCGGTGCTTGTAGCCATGCACGGTGGTCTGGACCGGTTATGGCACACGGGTGCTAGCTGCCCCACCATCCGCGCGGGCATCCGATCAAGTGGATGGGTCAACGGATGCGCCCTGGCTGCCTGCCGGCGGGTCACCCCGGGTCACTCCCGAGAGTTCCTCAAAGGCTGCAATCTCCTGGAGGAGTGCATCCCGATTGTCGGCGAGGGCGCGGCGCATGACGTCCCGTAGCGCTTCCGGCAAGTTGCACAGCGTCTCGTCAACAGCCCCCAATTGGACTTCAACATCCGCCAACGCTTCCAGGGTCAGGCGGTACTCCTCCGCATTCTCGATCACGGTGGGTGAAGGGTACCCGTCGCCTTGACCAAGCTGTCCCCGGCTGACCCATCGAATCGCACGGTCCGGGGCGCACTCTTTGCGGTCCCGCGGAACACGGAACCGTGTTCTGCGTTCCAACCCGGTGACACGGGCTATCCCAGATGCGCGGCCGCCACAGGTCGGGCACTTCAGCATCTGGGGCAGCGACAGACCGGCAACGTCACGCGGTCGGCGCCAATCCGAGCTTCAAGGCTCGGGTGGCGGCAGATCCGGGTGGACGGGAGAAGGAACAGGATCATGGCGCAAACGCTCGACCATGGGGGGGTGGACACTGCGGCCGCTTCGCAGGCGCGTTCGACGCGCGGACGTGCCTCGAAGCCAACGTTGCCACCGGAGGCGCGTCGCCTGGTTCCGGTTGAACCGCAGGAGACACGCCCCAAGACGCCATCGTCGCCAGTTGGAATGTCACCGGACATCGACGAGTTCCTGGCGGACATCCGTTCAGAGAAACGTCTGTCAGTTAATACCCTTGTCGCCTACGGCAACGATCTCCGCCAGTTCCGCGGGTACCTCGACCGTCAGGAGATCAAGGACTGGGATACCGACGCCGCTACCGTCCTCAATTTCGTGGCGTGGCTCAAGGACCAGGCGTATGCCCCGGCCTCCCTCGCACGAAAGCTTGCGGCGACAAGGACCTTCTTCGCGTTCTTGGTGCGCCGGGGCACGCTCCGTTCGGATCCGGCCGCGCGCATCGGCACCCCTCGCGTTGGTCCCTTCACGCCCCGCACACTCACCACCGAGGAACTCCATCGCCTTCTCCTGGCTCCTACCGGCAGGCACACCGTTGAAGCCCTCCGCGACCAGGCGATGTTCGAGTTGCTCGCGTCGACGGGGATGCGCGTGTCGGAAGTCGTGTCCCTTGACGTCGGGGACATCGACGTCGCTGAAGGAACGGTCAAGTGCATGGGGCGTGGCGGCCGTGCCCGAACCCTGCCGATTGACGCACGGGTCCTGGCACCCCTGCAGACCTATCTGCAACGCGGGCGCTTGCTTCTGGCGCGAGAACCAGCCTCTGGTGCCCTGTTCCTCAATCACCGCGGTGACCGCCTTACGCGTCAGGGTTTCTGGCTGGTGTTGAAGGGGTATGCCAAAGACGCGGGAATTGCGGGCACCCTCACGCCACACACGTTGCGCCATTCGTTTGCAGCGCAGCTCATTGGTGGTGGGGCGCTCCTTCGGGAGGTCCAGCAGCGGCTCGGTCATGCCAGCATTTCGACCACGCAGATGTATCGTCAGAACCCGCCTGCAACACCCTTGGCGACGGCACCGGGTGGGCACCTGACCATCGTGCGCTAGTGACTTCACCCGCTGTGACAATAACGTTTTGATACACCGAGGCACCCCGGGACGCGTCTGGCGTCGGTGGGGGTGCCTCTTTCGTGTCGGCAGTCTGCGTAGGAAAAATGCATTGGACGAGACCACCCCCAGCAACCAATTTCGGCCAGTCGCGCGTGCCGTTGAGGCGGTTCGTCGCCGTGACCCGCGTGCGCCTGTGGTCGGGTTGGTCCTCGGTTCCGGTCTCGGCGGTGTCGCCGATCTGGTCGAAGATGCCGTGTCGGTCCCGTATGAAGAGATCCCGGACATGCCTCGTTCCACCGTCAAGAGCCATGCCGGCCGACTGGTGCTCGGGACAATATCCGGGGTTCCGTGCGTCGTCATGCAAGGACGGGCACACTTCTATGAGGGGCATTCCATGGCGGATTCCACCTTCGGGGTCCGGGTCATGCAGGCATTGGGCATTCATACCTTGGTGGTCACCAACGCATCGGGAGGAATCAATCCGGCTTACCGTGCCGGCGAAATGATGATCATCAGCGACCAGATCTTCCTGCCAGGGATGGCGGGCCATCACCCGTTGCGCGGTCCGAATGACGACAGCGTTGGAGAACGGTTCCCTGCGATCGTTGATGCCTACACCCCTTCATTGCGTGCTTTGGCGCGCAAGCATTCAGCCGAAGCTGGCCTGCCGTGGCATGAAGGCGTGTACGTGATGGTGAGTGGGCCATCGTTCGAGACGAGTGCGGAACTCCACTTCCTGAGGGTCGTCGGGGCGGATGCCGTGGGGATGAGCACTTGCGCCGAAGTGATCGTCGCTCGACACGCGGGTACCCGGGTGCTCGGGATTTCGCTGGTCGCAAACCTGGCCTTCCCAGATTCCCCGGAGATACTCACGCACGAAAATGTCCTTGTGGGGATGCAGGCCGGCGCCGTCCACGTGACGTCCCTTGTGCGCCGGATCATGCCTGACCTTGCAATGAGCGCAGCGAGCAAATAGATCAGGCGGGGTGGTGTGGTGGTGTGGGAACGAAGCGAGGGGCTGGCTGACGGGAACTGACCCGCCACCGGGAACGGCCCGGAAAACCCTGAACCGGGCATACTGCCCATAGCTGACGATGGAAACGCGGCAAGATGCCTGACGAGACAGTCCTCTGGTACCGGAAACCGGCGGCGACGTGGATGGAAGCGTTGCCCATCGGGAACGGCCGCCTCGGCGCGATGGTGTTCGGTGGCGTTGCACGCGAGCGACTTCAATTGAACGAGGAGCGCGTTTGGGCCGGTGGTCCGTGGGATGCCACGAACCCTGATGCCCGCGACGCCCTGCCTGCTGCCCGGAGGCTCCTTGCGGAGGGCCGCCCGGTCGAAGCCGAGGCGTTGGCCAACTCGTCGATGATGAGCGTGCCGCTTCGGATGCCGCCGTACCAGACCCTCGGAGATTTGTTCATCGACTTTCCACGGGGCACCTTGCCGGCGGCTGTGCGCCCAACACGGTACAGGCGCGACCTTGACCTCGAGACTGCCATTACAACGGTCACGTATCGGCTGGGCGAAACGACGTACCGGCGGGAGTCATTCGTCTCTGCAGTCCATCAAGTCGTCGTCGTGCACCTGTCGGCTGAAGGGCCGGCGCTTCTCGACTGCGACATATCCCTGACCCGCGAGGCAGGGGCAAACGTCCACGCAGTTGCCGATGACGCCGGATATGCGGTGACGATGCATGGCCGGACGGGTGTAGAGGATGGTGTGGCGTTCCAGTCGACCGTCAGGATTGAGCTGGATGGAGGCACTGCCGTTGCGGATGGGGCGCGAATTGTTGTCCGGGGTGCGTCATCGGTGACCTTGAGGCTCGCCGCTGCGACTGACCAGGCCGGCGAAGACCCGGATGGACGCGTTTCGGCGTCACTCGATGGTGCATCGGAACCAATGGACGTCCTTCGTGCGGCTCACATCGCCGAACACCGGTCGTGGTTCGGACGCGTCTCGCTCGAACTGCGGGGCATGCCGACAGACGCCCGCAGTCCGCGAGAGCAACCTACTGATGCCCGACTCGCTGCCGTGCGGTCTGGTGGCAGCGATCCTGGCCTCCTCGCCTTGTATTTCCAGTACGCGCGTTACCTCCTGATTGCAAGCAGCCGCCCGGGAAGCTTGCCTGCCACGCTGCAAGGGATCTGGAATGACAGTCTTACGCCTCCGTGGGACAGCAAGTGGACCATCAACATCAACACCGAGATGAACTACTGGATTGCCGAGGTCGGCAATCTCAGTGAGTGCCATCGACCGCTCTTTGACCTGTTGGACGCGGTTCGCCCGTCAGGCAGGCGCACCGCGCAGATCCATTACGGAGCGCGGGGCTTTGTCGCGCATCACAACTTGGATGTTTGGGGCCACACCGGGCCAGTGGATGGGGCGAAGTGGGGAATGTGGCCCCTAGGGTCGGCGTGGTTGTCACTACACCTGTGGGACCACTGGGCATTCGGGCGTGACCGGGAATTCCTGGAGACACGCGCCTACCCGGTCCTGCGTGAGGCTGCCGAGTTCTATCTCGATTACCTGATTCCCCACCCCACCGATCCTACGATGCTGGTGTCTGGGCCCTCGATCTCGCCGGAGAACCGGTACATCCTTCCGGACGGCACAACCGGATCGCTATGCCTGTCCCCGGCGATGGACTCCCAGATCATCCGGGAGTTGTTTGACCGTTGCATCCAGGCGTCCGAGATCCTTCGGGTCGACGATGCGTTCCGTGAGCGGGTGGTTTCGGCGCGTGGGCGACTTCCCGCCGACCGCATCGGCCCTGACGGTCGACTTCAGGAGTGGCTGGAATCCTACGCCGAGGCGGAGCCGGAACACCGGCACCTCTCGCACCTGTTCGCGCTCTACCCAGCAGCACAGATAACGCCGCGGGAGACACCAGAACTTGCGATGGCGGCGCGCCGAAGCCTTGAGGCGCGTTTGTCTGCCGGAAGTGGCCAGACCGGGTGGAGCCGTGCTTGGGTGGCGAACCTCTGGGCACGGCTTGAGGAGGGCGGGAGCGCGCATCACCACCTCGTGGCGTTGCTGACCGGTTCTACCGCGCCGAACCTGTTTGATCTGCATCCACCGCACTACTTCCAGATTGATGGCAACTTTGGCGGCGCATCAGCTATCGCCGAGATGCTGGTGCAGAGTCACCGTGGCGAAGTGCACCTACTGCCGGCCTTGCCCGCCACAGATTGGGTCGAGGGCCGCGTGAACGGTCTGCGAGCCCAAGGAGGGTACGAGGTTGACATCGTCTGGGCCGATGGCCTCCTCACCGGTGCAACGGTCTGGCCGACGATTTCCGGAACATGCCGCGTGCGCGCACCCCGACCGGTGAACGTGCGCGCGGTCGGGCGCGGCCGTCGGTCACCCGGCACGGTCCTAACTGAAGGCGGCTGCGTCGTTACCTTCGAGGTCGAGGCCGGACGGGCGTACCGGATCGTGCCGCTTCCCTAGTCGAATCAGCGAACCATAAGTGAGTCTTCACCTCAACAAGCGGTGAGGCGCGCAACTTGGATCTCTTAGAGATTTAGTCTCGCCCTCGGCCGAAGGTGGTGGTGGGAAGGCTGTTGAAAACTGCGGTGGATTGTCGCACCTTTGGTGTCCTGAAGGCTCCTAAGGGTTGCCTGCAAATAGGTAGGGGCAGTTGGGCCTGACCGGGACT
>BJHB01000015.1:0-21055 GCA_014191415.1 Chloroflexota bacterium | reverse complement strand
CGACCCCAGGAGCGCGCCATCTCGGCGCGAGTGCAAAATCTGACGAATAGAAAATGTCGGCTCCGCCTGCATAGAGGTCAGTAGGAAACGGCAGCCGCAACCGTTGCAACGCCACGGTCATCCATCGCTCGTCCAGAGGGAGCCTGCGCGTTGAAACTCCCGGCCAATTCTCCGGAAGAGGAATCCGCTTCGGTCCACTCCACAGCAGCGTCAGCGAATGATCATCTCCATCCAAGTCAGCGGCGGTGGCCAACGCTCGAACCAGGCCGCGGGTGTAGCGCCCGACACCTGCCGGTTGCCGAACACCGGCCGTGAAGTCGACCGCGATTCTCACTGGTGCGACATCCGCCGCTACTCAGCTAGACTGCGCACGACCGCGCCGCGAAAGTACGAACGCGGGCAGTCCCGCAGCGATGATGCCGTAGTAGCTGATCAGTCGATCCATGAACGCCACGACCACTGCCACCTGGGTAGCAACTCCAAACAGTGGAAGGACGCCGAGGAATGCTGCCTCGACACCACCAAGCCCACCTGGAGTCGGAACGATCAGAGCCAGCGAAATCGCTGCGACGATAAAAAGTGCCTCGAGCGGTGTGATCGCAACCCCGAGCGACCGGAAAACGCAGTACAACCTACCGGCTTCAGATGCCCATGCCAGGCCAGTGTAGAGCATCAGCAGCGGGATGTTCTTGAAACTCGCAAAGGTGCCTGCGGCAAAACGTTCGTAAGTCTCGTGAATGCGCGGCGGGAACATCCTCATCACTCGGTCGCCAAACCGATACATGAGAAAGAGCCCTAGAAGCATGAGCGCGACGCCGGCCCATCCGAGTTCAAGCATTTCACTGATGTGGGAATCGACACGTTGGCCAAGGACCGCAGCACCGGTGATCCCCAGCACGGTGACCAGCATCACAATGTCTGCAATCCGTTCTGCCAGGACCGTTCCAACCGTTCGGCTTATGGATAGCCCGAACTCGCCACGGATCAAGTAGGCGCGATACACATCTCCCACTTTGCCAGGCATCACACTATTCACGAACCAGGACAGGAAGATGATCTCCGTAAGCGGTCGGACGGGCAGTCTCGCACCGTTGTCAATCAGCAATCGCTGCCACCGCAATCCTCGAACCGGGAACGTTGTCAGGTAGATCAGGACTGCAAACCCATACCAGCCAAGGTCTATGTTCTGGAGCTTCGACCACACATCGGCGGGATCAATGGCACTTGACCGAACGACCCAAATCAGGATCCCGACACCAAAGAGGAAACTCGCCGCCGTCCGCCACGAAAAGAACCGTCCGGAGACGCTCATCTGAGCGTTGTCAATCACACCGACCGCATCCGTTGACGCAGGACTGCGGTCACCTCCGGTTGGAGACGCCTTCGCGCGTGTCACGTCTTGTGGTGCGCCGAGAGGCTCAGACATCGGAGTGGCCATCGTTCTTTCCATGCGGCCGTGTCACGCGAGTGTGGGAAATGCGCGCTCCCTAGGTTGCAAGTGGAACCCCTGTTACGTCCACCAGTGCACCAGTGACTTGCCTTAGACTCAAGGAGCGTGGGGCCGTGTGACTTCCCGCCCTCAACGAAACGGCCCGGACGACGACCCGGTGATGGTACTCAGGCCGCACTTATCCGAGCACCGTTTCAGCCAGATCGGTGGCGGCTGGAGCTCGTCGAACTTAAAGCCCTGACGCAAGCTGCGCAATGGTGCACAACACTCACTCCTAACCTGGTTGGTTGCGAGATCAATCAATTCATGATCCGTGAGATCAGTCCGCCTGGCACTTGATCGCGCTCGTCACTGACACTCGAAAGGGCCAACAACAGGCCGACGGTCACGCTCATCCCATGGACAAAGAGCACATCAACCAGATTGTGCGTGGCAAGAGCCCCGATACTGCCAAGCGTGCCGAGTGCAATTGCACGTCCGTAACTTGTCGTCGCCGTGCGCCACGCGGTGCGGGTTGATCGCACCGCGACGAGGATGACGATGATGTAGGCAATGCACGCGAATAGTCCCGCCTCAGCGGCGATAGTCAGGTAGTGATTGTGGGCGTGTCCGAGGGCCACGGGCCATTGTGGCAGGCGATATGTGTGATAGGCGGTGTTGTAATTTCCGATCCCGACACCCACAATCGGGTTCGCGCTGAACATCTGCCATCCGGCATACCATTGGGAAAGGCGTTCCATCACCGCCCAGTTTTCTGGGGTGAGTGTCATCGAAGCCATCGAAAACACCAAGAAAAACGATCCGAAGATACTGCCAATTCGGTCGGTCACCTCTGAAGGTAGCACCGGCCACAACGCGAGCAGAATTACCGACCCAAGACCGCCGAATGTCAGAACTGCATGGCGGGCACTCCGGCTCTCAATCAGCACGACAGTCAGAATTCCCGTAATTTGTCCCAGCCAGGCACCGCGTGACATCGTGGTGACCAAAGCGACAGCGAGAACGGCGGAAGCACCACCCCAGAACCATCGCGCCGGGCGCGTACGCACGCCAAACAGCGCCACTGACAGCACCAAGGGTAGATGCAGGCCGAGATAGCCGGCATACGGGTTCGGCTGCTCAAAGCTTCCGTACGCCCGCATCAGCCACGTCCCGATCATGAAGTGATCTGGCCCCCAGTGCAGCGTCGCCTGCAGCAGGCCATAGACCGCCTGAGAAACCACCGCAGCAGTCATAACAAGGAACATCATCCGCCGGTCGGCAATCCGTACCAGAAGGCTCTGACCGATCAACGTCACACCCGCAACCTCAACCCACTTGACAAGCTCCTTGCCGGCGAGGACCAGGTTCGGTGCAACCACACAGGAAAGGACAAGGAGGCTCAAGAGCAGCCCAATTGCGATCACGAGTGGGGTCAGTGATGGTGATGGCACCCGACCCGCGGCACGAGCCGTACCCCATCCGACAACAAGCAGAAGGAAGACCGCCTCGGTCGGCGTGACATTCACGTTCTGGTAGCGAAAATCGGCGAGACCCTGATACGGCACGGTGAATGCAAGCGCGTAGAGTGCCCACAATGGACGAGCCATGAGCACGGCAACCCCCGCGACGCCGACAAGAATTACCGATGTCAGGTATGCCGGAATAAGCGCTATTGCTAAGCCAATGGGGATTGCCACCATCCACGCGGGTGGCGCCGTCTTGCGTTCGAACGCGCCTACACCAATTCCTGGATCGTCGGGCAATTCCATAGCTGAACCCGGCAAGGTCGCGGAGCGTGACGTGGTGCGGCCTGACGTCGTGTCGCGTTGCTGATCGGTCGTCAAAGGTTCGCCCAGTCCATCAATCGAACGGGTGGGCGCGACATCCCGCGCCACGACCCTCTGGCCCGGGCCCTCCCACACTCAGTTGTTGGAGTTGAAAATCGAACCGCTTCTCGGACTGGCGGGAGGAGGCTTTTCGGTCGAAAAGTCATGGATGAGTAAGAGGGCCCACGTCGCGTAGGATAGATCCGAAACAAAGAAACTGTTGTCCACGAGACCGTGGATAGCCCAGACGATGAACGCACCGGTGGTGGCTATAGCCAAGGAGTTGAGATCCGCGGAGCGATGATCGGCACTTAGCCTCCAAAGTACCCGGACAGCGACAAACATCAATAGGAGGACGCCAGGGAAACCCAGCCGTATCCAGAAATCAAGCAGGAACTGGTGAGGATGCGAAAGGTTCGGCTCCCTCCAGGCCTCGGAACTCATGTAGTTTGGGTACGCGTACACGAACTGGTCCAATCCCAGGCCCAACCAAGGGTGGTCGCGGATCATTTCAACGGCCCCGGTCCAGATGCTGAATCGCAGCAATCCGGTTCCGCCAGACACGAACATGAGGCCGAGCCGCTCCGACCGTGACACTAACAGAACTGCAACTGCAACTGATGCCGTTAGGAGAATGACGAGCCTACGCGAAAGCCGTAGTTCGATGTGACTCCACTTGAGCCACTTGCGACCAATCCACAGGATCGCAATCGCGACCGCAAGCCACGCTCCACGGGAGTACGTCACGGCCACACCAGCGACGATGACTACTAAGGACGTACGCAACCACAATTGCAGCAATCGACTGCCGGTGTGCAGTGGCCACAGGGCGAGGACGAAGGCGATTGGAACAACTCTCCCGATAAACAGGGCGAGGTTGTTCGGGCTTGGGTAGAGAGCACGCGCGCGCTCCACACCATCCGCACCGACGAGCCCGACCCCAAGGATCCACTGTCCCAGCGCAAGGGCCGATACCGCGGACGCCCCCAGTACCAGTGCAAAAGCAAGTCGCCGATTGGCGTCATCACGACGTGCGACGAAACGCGCCAGCAGGAACCAAGTGACAGGTTCGATGATGACCTGCCGCCACTCGCGCCAGGCCGGGTTCGGGTACGCAGACGACACCGCCGCGACCGTTCCGACGACGCAGATCGACACCGCAGCAACAACAAGACCATCAAGCTGAACGCCCACTCTGGAACTGGCTGGGTTGTCACCATACGGATCATCATGCTTCGAACGAAGCATCCCCCTGAGGAAGGCAAGTACCGCCAGCCCGAGCAGGCCTAGTTCGACCGGTGAGAACCGACCGAGAGGCGTGCTGAGCGCTACTGGTGCCAGAGGCAAGATTGCCGGGAAGGCAAGAATGGCATCAGAAATCCAGTCCCGTTGAATCCAGCCGACAGTGAGACTTTTGGGAGCTCGCTTCCCCCCTTCAGCTACACCTTCAAATACCTTCGTCGGAGTTGACACCTCGCCGGATGAGGTGTGTGAACCGTCATCGGCGGGTGAGAACGCACGGCGCGAGCGTACGCGATCAAGGGGGAGATCTTGTCCCAGTCCGAGCAGGGCGCCGGGAACTTCAGGGTCCGCGCGAAAGTAATCAATTCCGTCTACGATCGCGCGTCCGACTGACCCACGAAGGAGCCAGAGCCCGCCGATTCCTGACGCGATGAGCCCAAGGACGTAGACGGTCTCGGCTGCGAACGTGCGATCCCTCGACACCACGACCCCGTCGAATGCAACCCCGGGAGCCGATGACCCGGTCCCAACGTCGCCGCTGACCGTTAGTTCGAATTCGTGGCGTCCATCCGGAAGTCCCGACGCTACGAGAAAGCGCTTCGCGTCGCCTGACTGTGGAGCCCCGAGGTCGAGTGTCGCTTGGCCGAACCGGTTCCGCGGGCGCTCGTTCGCAAGCAGATACGAGCCATCGATCGTCACGTACGCCACGCCCCGCGCAGGCCCGACAGAAGTGACCACTTCAAGACGTGTGCCTTCAAATGCAAGGCGAACATGAGCATTTGGAGCCGGTGTCTCACGAAGGACACCACCAAAGGCCTTTGGATCGCTTGTGACTTGCCAAGTTCCCTCGTAGCGCACCCCTGGTGCGGATTCCTGCCACATTCCGACACCGAGGACGGTTGATGCCGCGGTCGCCTTCAGGGATGCGTATGCCGGTCTGGTGGACCAATCCTCCCTGACAAGAGCAAAGAATGGTGTTGGATCGTCGACTTCAGCACGCGGTTGCCTCATGAGCCAGACCGCCATCGGACCAAGCCAAGGCCACTCACGTGCAGCCCGCGCGTACCCACCACTCAGGTGCGCCGCTTGCGTAGCCTCATCGACGCGACCCCACGGCGACGGTCTTCCGGTCCAGGCCGCCGGCTGGGTGTTCCACCCGAACTCGGATATCCAGACCGGTTTGGACGTATCACGATGCCTGACCATCACGTCTCGAAATAGCGTGACCCGGGGCAGATTTGTGTACCAGGCGCCGACCTGATGATCATTTGGGCCGGTCCACAAGCCATAGCCATTTGCGGTGGCGATGTCGAAGAATGGCGCCGCTCCGTGAAGGTACATGCGGTCGAAATACACAAGGTCGTCAAGCCCGGCGGCCGTCTCGTCGTCGGGTTCCAGGGTCTGGGCCAACGATGCGGTCAGGATGCGCGCTTTGGGGTTACCCTGCCTTGCGCCGGTGTAGCCGGCGCGAAGGAGTTCCACGTAGGCGGCGGGGTCGACTGGTCGACGTCCCCATTCTTCAGTGAGGTTCGGCTCGTTCCAGATCTGCAGGTACCCGATCTGATCCCGGTAGCGTGATGCGAACGCTGCGGCGAAGTCGGCATAGTCCCGCACGTTGACAGGCGGGTGCGACTTGTATGACCCGTCCGGTCGAGACCACGGAGGTGGGAGTTCTAGCCGGGCGATCACCCTCAGGTTTCGGTCGTGGGCCAGCTTCGCAATTGTGTCCCACCGCGTCCAGGTTGGCCGATTGCGTTCGAAGTCCCAGAAGTTGCCCTTGTGTCCCGGTTCGATGTCAGCCCACGACACTTGCTGCCTGATCCAGCCGAACCCGGCGTCCTTCACAAGGTCAAGGGTCCTGGCCATCGAAACGTCATCTGGTTCAAGTTCGAGTTGCGTATTCACGGCGTGCGCCGTGACGTCATGTTCCGGAAAAGGCGTGCCTGGGTCTCCATAGACAACACCGCGGTCGAGGACCTGCCGTCCGATCCATAGACCGAGACCCGATAGTCCGATCGCAATGATCCAGAGGGAAACCCCAAGGCCCTTCCGGATCATGACGGGGAAATACTTGCGCCATCCGCGACGCAGTCAGGGGCGATCACCAGATCACTTTCGGGCAGCCGCTGCCTTGATCGCGTGATACACCGGTCGAGGCGTGAAATCTGGATCGACAAGCCGGAAGTAGTACTCCGAATTCGAAGGTGAAATGTCCCCAACTTGACGGAAGTACCAGGTACAGAACACGCCGGCCCATGGCCAGTTTCGACGAGCATAGTCCACGCCTTCAACGGTCCAGTCCGCCTGCTGACGGTCCGTAACCCGTTGCCAGATGAGTTCCTCGCGGGGCATGTCCTTTGGGCTTGCGTTCCAACCATATTCGTTGAACCAGACCGCTGTTGCGCCATCTCCATGCTTTTCCATCACCGCACGCAACAATTCCACACGGCGGAAGTTCAGGGTCTGCCTCGACGGTGGGTCTGTCGGGGTTCTGTCCATGCCATACGCGTTCGCAGACAGGATGTCGAACGTACCCTTGGCACCTGCCAGGTACATCTGATCAAGGAAGTCCATCTCATTCAGGTGAATCGGGCCAAGCTCCACATTCATGGCAAGTGGTGCCGCCAGCACCGATGCCTGAGGATTGGCCTCCTTGATCCGTCGGTATGCCACCTTGAGCATGGCCGTGTATCCGACCGGGTCAGGCTTGCCCGTCCACTCCTCGCCCAGGTTTGGCTCATTCCAGACCTGGAAGTGGTTCACCCGCCCCTTGTATCGGGACGCAAGCAGGAACAGGAAGTCACCGAAATCGTTCAGGTTGTCGGGTGGTCCCTGTGGGCGTGTCTTGTCCAGCCTCGCCCACGTTGGTGGTCGATCTACACGCGCAATCATTTTGAGACCAGACACATCAGCCAACCGGACGAGTTCATCGAACTTGTCCCAAGTGCCCTGCACGTACTTCACGTCGAAGAATTGGCCTTTGCGTGGCTGCTCAATCTCCTCCCACGGGAACTGCTGCTTGATCCAGACGAACCCAGCGCCCTTGATCATTGTCAGGGTCTGTTCGCGTTTCCACGCCTCCACTTCCTTATGAAGGAAGGTGTTTGTGCCCCAAGGGCTTCCCTCGGTGGCTTGTGCCGCGCGCGAAGGCGCCGGCAACGACGGAGGGTCAACCGATCCCGGATTGCATGCACCCAAGAGCGGCATAGATAGTGCGGCACCTATAACCGCCCGTCGCGTTACCTGGCAGTCGAGGCAGAAAACTTTCACGCGGACACCCGAAGTTTCACCCACTACCCATGAACGGGCGAAAAGGATCCAAGCGTGCCACTAGGTCGGTTCAGCCTAGAGCCGGAGTTGGCGAGGACGTCAAGGCAACTGACAGAACAGCGTCCATCTGTTCAACAAACACGAAGGTGAGATCACGTTGTACGTCGGCAGGGATGTCAATGATGTCCCGACGGTTCCTTTCAGGCAGGATCAAGGTTCGTACTCCCGCTCGGTGAGCGGCAAGCGCCTTCTCCTTGACTCCGCCGATCGGCAAAACACGGCCACGCAGCGTTATTTCGCCAGTCATCGCGACATCACGACGAGCAGGTCGACGGGTGGCCGCGGATACGAGCGCGGTGGCGATCGTGATTCCCGCCGAAGGACCATCCTTCGGAGTGGCTCCTGCCGGCACGTGGATATGGATATCCATACGTTCGTGAAAATCTTCGGGAAGATTCAAGGCGGATGCCTGACTGCGTGTATACGAAAGTGCTGCCTGCGCCGATTCGCGCATCACGTCGCCAAGTTGGCCGGTCAGGACGAGACGGCCCTTCCCTTCCATCAAGGTCACTTCAACCGTGGTGATGTCACCGCCGACTGATGACCATGACAGTCCTGTCGCAACCCCGATTTCGTCGGCCGCTGAGGCCGCCGTATGGCTGTACCGGCGTGGTCCCAAATGCTCTCGGACTAACGTTGGCGTGATGGTTATGTGTCGGACCGCCTCCAAATCTCCACCTTCACTGACCGAAGGCTCGACAGTATCGGCACCTTGAGAACCTACCGCGATGGAAGGGGCTACCGCTTCACTTGCACCGTCAGTAGAAGGTGGGATCAGGTCTGGCGGAGGCAAGAGATCGGCGACTTTCCGAGCCATCTTCCGACAGATGGTCGCCAGCTCACGTTCAAGGTTCCGAACTCCAGCCTCACGCGTGTATTCCCGGATCACGCGACGCAACGCCGCATCATTGAATTTCACGTACTTGTCGGTGAGGCCGTGTTCAGATCGTTGCCGACCAACCAGGAAGTTGCGTGCGATGTGCAACTTCTCTTCTTCGGTGTACCCGGGAAGGTCGATAACCTCCATCCGATCGCGCAACGGTGATGGCACCGTGTCCAACTGGTTGGCGGTGGCAATGAATATCACTTGTGAGAGGTCGTAGGGGACCTCGAGGTAGTGGTCGGAAAAGTTGACATTCTGCTCAGGATCAAGGATCTCGAGCAACGCACTGGAAGGATCCCCACGGAAATCCATTCCAAGCTTGTCTATCTCATCGAGGACGAACACGGGGTTCACCGTCCCCGCCTGACGCATTCCCTGAATGATCCTGCCCGGCAACGCGCCGATGTACGTGCGCCGATGGCCACGTAGCTCGGCCTCGTCCCGGATGCCTCCGAGGCTAACCCGCACAAACTTGCGCCCCAGAGCGGTTGCGATGCTTCTGCCAAGGCTCGTCTTGCCAACACCCGGTGGCCCGACGAAACACAACAGCGGAGTGCGCATCCGCGCACTGAGTTTGCGCACCGCGAGGTATTCGAGGATCCGCTCCTTCACCTTGGGCAACCCGTAGTGGTGTTCCTCGAGAACCCGGGAGGCGTTGGAAATTGAGAGAAGGTCGTCGGTACGCGTCGACCATGGCAAGGCAACGAGCCAATCAAGGTATGTGCGGATCACACCAACTTCTGGCGACGCTGATGGCATGGTCTGCAAGCGATCAAGCTCCCGGTTGGCCCGCTCGGCCACGATCGCAGGCATGGAAGCGCCGGAAATCTTCGTCCGGAGTTCGTCATTGTCGCGGTTTCCTGCGTCCAGATCACCGAGTTCCTTCTGCAGAACCTTGAGTTGCTCCCTGAGGAAGAATTCCCTCTGGGTAGCGTCAACTTCGTGCTGTGCCTGCTGGTGGATCTCGCGTTCCAACTCGAGGAGCCGGAACTCCCGTTCGAGGATTGTCTCGACGTGCGAAAGTCTCGCCACTGGATCAAGCATTTCCAACGTTGCTTGACGCTGCGCAAGTTCCAGGTTGACCGTGGACGCGACCATGTCGGCAAGACGACCGGGGTCGTCGACATTCATTGCAGCGACAACCGTCTCCTCGGCGAGGTTCTTGCTCAACTTCGCACATTTGTCAAGCAATTCAACAACTCGTTTGACCTGGTCGCTATGGTCGCCGATGCTGGGAGGAGGCTCTTCCGTCACGACCGCCCGGACCAGCAAGAATGGTTCCGTGTGGACGGTCTCCAGCAGGCGCAGGCGCCGTTGACCCTGAACGAGGACGGAGGAGTTACCGTTCGGAAGTTTCAGGACCCGTCCGATAAGGGCCTCGGTACCAATGACATGCAAGTCATCAAGGTCAACGTCATCCAAGTCAGGGTTACGCTGTGCAACGATGCATACCGTGTGACCGTGGCTGAGTGAGTACTCGATGGCACGAAGCGAGCGCGGACGCCCGACCGGTAGCGGCGACACCATGTGCGGAAAAAGCACCAAGTCCCGCACCGGAAGCACTGCGATCTCAACGACCTGTATTGACCGGGGCCGACGCACTCTCGATTTCGGGCGCACGGTGACAGCCTCTGCGACCTCACCCGGCACCTCAGCAGCAAGGCGGGCGGTCTCTGTAACTCCACGGACGGCACGCTTGCGGGGCAGCGGTCGGACAGCGGCTTGGTCAGTCGGTTCACTCATGAATATGTTTTCCGGTCATGCCATCCGTCAAAGGTCAACATTGGCCATGCACGGAACTCGCTTTTTTTAAGACTACAGGGTATCCGCCACGCATCGAAGGTGTTGGTGAAGTAATAGACCCGCTTAGGTGCATCAATCGCCTCCAGAGGCTCCCTTCAAACGCGGCAGGACTCGTGCCAGTAATTGGCGGGGATTATCGGTAAGGATCGTCGCGTGTTCCCGTTCCGGTATCCCGGCCCCGAGGAGCACCAGGCGTTGGAAGCGCGATGAGAGCAGGTCTCCAGGCTCGTGGCAATCACTATTGAGCAGCAACCGCCCTCCCGCCGCGCGAACTACGGTGGCCACATGCCCGTTTGCGTACGCGTGGCTCTTCCGGGCTGATATTTCAATAAAGCAGCCTCTTTGAGCCGCTCTCTCAGCCTCTTCAGAAGTGATGAGCCCAGGGTGGGCGAGGATGTCCACATCCTCAGCGTCAATCGCCGCGCTGTTGGTTCCCGGTTCCACAGGCTCGGCAATGGTCTCCCCGTGGACGACGACAACGGCGGCCCCCGCCGACCTTGCCCTTCGCGCCAACTCTGCAATTGATCTTGGAGGCACATGAGTCAGTTCGACGCCGGGAAGTGCCACGATTGGCCAGTGGTTCCGGGCGACCTCGCACTCACGGGCCAGCTGACCAAGGACCTCCTCTAGGTTTCCGGGACCGGCGTGATCGGTAACCGCGATCACTCCATACCCCGCCACAACGGCCCGGCGAATTAGTTCGGACGGAAGCAGGACTCCGTCCGAGAAGAAACTGTGCGTGTGAAAGTCCGAGATCACGACCGCTCCTCCGATGCCCCGGCATGGTAGCGGCTCGGAATGGTGGTGCAGACACCGGATTACGCGACAGGCACCAAGACCTGGTGGTCGTGACGTACCATTAGGCCTTCAGGGGGAGGTTCGTATGGATAACCCCATCTTGTCTCTGGTTCTTCCATTTGTCGTTGTCACGCTCATACTGATCGGCGCCGCGTACGCCGTGCTGAGTGCCCGAAACCAGCGTCAACAAGTCCACGCAGCTGGAACCCTCCGCGAGGCAGATGTCGAGCGGCTCATGCGCGGCGCCTCAGAAGAAGCCGACCGCCTCATCGAGGAGGCTCGGTCACGCGCCAAGGAACTTATTCTTGAGGCGAAAGAGGACTCGGTTCTGCACAAGGCCGAGGCTGAGCGCCATGCGCGCGAACGTCAAGCGGAAATGCAGAAACGCGAACAGCGTATGGCCACGCGCGAGGAGCACCTTGAACGAAAGGTTGAACAGTTCGAGAAGCGTGAGCGGACCCAGGTTGTCAAGGAGCAGTTGGCGGACCAGAAGACCGCCGAGGCCGAGGCACTTCGGGCGTCACAGCTGCGCGAACTTGAGCGCATCAGCAACCTGACTGAGGAGTCTGCACGCGCTGAGCTGATCGCTCGTATCGAAGGGTCCGCCCGCGAAGAAGCCACACAACGGATCAGGGAAATTGAGCAGCAGACCAAGGAAGAGGCCGCACGCCGGGCCCGTTGGATTGTCGCTCAGGCAATTCAACGCTGTGCCTCCGATACGTCGATTGAGCTGACCCAGACGTCCGTCTCGATCCCGAGTGAGGAAATGAAGGGACGGATTATCGGCAAGGAAGGCCGAAACATCCGCGCCCTGGAGGCAGCGACTGGTGTCGACCTGATCATCGACGACACCCCTGAGACGGTCATCCTGTCCTCCTTTGACCCAATTAGACGCGAAATTGCGCGGGTTTCACTGCTCAAGTTGCTTTCGGACGGAAGGATCCATCCCACTCGCATCGAGGAATTGGTCGCAAAGTCAAAGACCGAAGTCGAGCAGCAGATGAAGGACGATGGCGAGCGCGCCGCGTATGAGGCCGGGGTTCCCGGGCTCAATGTTGAGCTGGTCAAGCTCCTTGGTCGCCTGAAGTTCAGGTCTTCCTATGGCCAGAACCAGCTACAGCATTCGCTGGAAGTCAGCTTCCTTGCAGGCGCAATGGCCGCAGAGGTGGGCGCGGATATCGCTGTATGTCGACGGGCAGGGCTACTGCACGACATCGGCAAAGCCCTTGATCACGAAATCGAAGGCCCTCACGCTCTCATAGGCGCCGACTTCGCCCGCAAGCATGCTGTGCCGCCACGTGTTGTCCACGCCATTCAGGCTCACCATTTTGAAGTTGACCCGCAGACCGTTGAGGCTTTCCTTGTCGCCGCGGCGGATGCTATCTCTGCATCCCGACCTGGCGCAAGGCGCGAAACCGTTGACAACTACATCAAGCGTCTCGAAGCGCTTGAAGGGGTCGCAAGCAGTTTCTCAGGTGTCGACAAGGCGTACGCACTCCAAGCCGGCCGGGAAGTTCGCATCCTCGTGAAACCTGATCAGGTCAACGAGGATGAGGCCTGGTCGCTCAGCCGGGACATCGTCAAGCGGATTGAGGAGACCATGGATTTCCCGGGTCAGATCAAGGTGACGGTGATCCGCGAGACCCGTGTGGTGGACTACGCTCGGTGACCGAACCTAGGAAAGATCGGCCGTTCGGCCAGATCGATCTCCACCTACATTCGACCGCGTCTGACGGAACGTTGGCCCCTCGCGCAATCGTGGAACACGCCGCGCTGATCGGCTTACAGACAATCTCAATTACTGATCACGACAGCATCGGCGGCGTTGCCGAGGCGCAAGCAACCGGAAGAAGCCTCGGCGTTGACATCGTTACTGGCGTCGAACTGAGTGCCGATGCGCCGGCAGGCGATTGCCACATCCTCGGGTACCACGTGCGGGTCGATGATCACGACTTCACGAACTGGCTTGAGACACGCCGCACCGCGCGTATCGAACGCGGGCAGGAAATAGTCAAGCGCGTCAACGCGGAGCTGCGTCGCCGAGGTTCCGGAACCGTACCCCAACTGTGGTGGGATGACGTTGCAAAGCGTGCGAACATCGCCGAAGGTGGGGCCGTAGGACGTCCTCACGTTGCGGATGCCCTCGTGGCAATCGGAGCGGTTACGAGCCGCGACGACGCCTTTGCCACGTTGCTCGGAAACGGGATGGCTGGCGACGTGCACTACGACCGGGTGAAACCGAACGACGTCATTGACACAATCCGCCGGGCCGGAGGTGTCGCGGTTCTCGCTCACCCGACCTATTTTCCGGACTTCGAACGGCAACTTCCTGCCCTCATTGAGGCTGGTCTCGGTGGTCTGGAATGTGTGTATGGCGACTACGCACCTCACCTTGTGGAGCAACTTTGCAAAGTCGCGACCTCACACGGGCTTGCCATTACGGGCGGTAGCGACTTCCATGGCCCGGGACTAAAGGCCGGGAGCGGTGAGATAGGCGTGCCCAACGTGTCAGCCAACCTGCTGGGACCACTTCTCGCCCGATCAACTGCAACGCACCGCTAGCCATCGTTGGGAATTGGGCCGTGAATGGATCAGGCGAACCGTTCAATCTGGGACGACGTTTGTTCGATGGTGGAACTGTTATCGATCACCAGGACAGGTCTTACCTTGCCCAAGCGCATCGATGCAGAAACAAATTGATCGATCCAAGCGCCAACTGAACCCTGCGAAGACATTCGTCGCCGGGCTTCCTCGCGACTCATCCCTCGACCCTCGAGCCGGTCGAGCACAATTGCGGTGTCAGCAACGACAATCCACAATTCGTCACACCTGTCAGAACCGCCGCTCTCGACGATCTTGACCGCTTCGATAACCGCCGCCGGCAAACCCAACGCTCGGGATCGCTCCAAGAAAAGGTCCTGTTGGGCGTGGACGCGTGGATGGACAAGTATCTCTAGATCACGCCGTGCCGACGGGTCCGCGAACACAATTGCACCGAGGGCGGCGCGGTTCACACCGTCGGGCGCCATCACGCTCGCTCCAAACCGGTCCTCAAGAGCTCGGCGGAGGCCCACGTCCTCGCGGTACATATCGTGGACGACGCGGTCAGCATCAATGACGGCTGCACCTCGAGAGGCGAGGACCGTTGCAACCGTCGACTTCCCGCTACCGATGCGCCCGGTGAGCGCGATTGTGCGCATGGGATGAGTGTACGACTGACATCGGTAAGTGGCGCGACTAATGCCCGGGACAACCGAGTTGTGCCGACTCTGCACCGGTTATGAGCTAGCGAAACTTGCGGGCCTGCGGTTCAATGGCAGACTATGTTTGTACGCGGATGGAAATCACCCCGTCGGCCGACGCTCCAGACTTTGCACTTTCGCCGGATCCCCCGATCCGATCTCGAAGGGTCGCCGTACTGCGCCTGGTCAGGACTGCACTCAGCGGCCTGGTGTGGTTTGCAATCGTGGTCATATTGCTTGGCGTTGGGGCCGCGGCGGGGAGTACCGCTGTGTGGGCCACCGACGCGAAAGTGCCGCCCCAAGTGGCAGCCTTCCTGCGACGCACCGGTGTTGCAATGCCAGTCCGAGCGGTACAAGTGGAACAGGCGCCGGTAAAGTCCGGTCTCTACGACAGGGAGCTAGTAACGGGGATCTACGACCGCGCGTCACCGTCGATCGTCGAGATAACCACCAGTCGGGGCGAACGTCGAGGTTCCGGTTCTGGCGTGCTCATATCGCCAAATGGAACGGTTCTCACCAACTACCACGTCGTTCGTGACGCGACATCCATCGAAGTGACGCTTCTTGATCACACACGTCTCGTGGCGACCATGCTCGGCAGGGATCCTCAGGATGACATTGCGTTCCTCCGTCTGGAGGACGCCCCACCATCGTTGCAAACTCTGACCCTTGGTGACTCGGACGAATTGCGACCAGGTGAGTTGGCCATCGCCATAGGGAACCCGATTGGCCTTGACCGGAGCATCAGTGTCGGCGTGATCTCCGGACTTGGCCGCACGTTGCGTGATGGCGACCGTCCAATGCGTCACATCATCCAGACAGACGCGACCCTGAACCCCGGCAACTCGGGAGGAGCCCTGCTAAACGCGGCGGGCGAAGTGATCGGGATTACGAACGCAATCGAGCGCGCGGCCGGTCGGACTGGATTCGGCGGTATTGGGTACGCGGTTCCTTCGTCATCCGTGAAACGCTTTGCCGACCGCCTCCTCGCCGGGGAACACATCCGTCATGCCTGGCTTGGGATTTCCGGGCAGGATGTCACCCCATCGGCCGCCCGCGAGCTTGGAGTGACAGTCTCGAGGGGTGTCGCCATTGGATCGGTCGTCGGTGTCGGACCCGCAGCAAGGGCCGGTCTCCGAAAAGGTGACGTGATAACGGCAGTCGACCGCGCGCCTGTGGAGACTATGGATGCCTTTGGCGCTTATCTGGACCGCAGGTACCGGCCTGGAGACCGGGTCACGCTGACCATATCTCGCGGGAGCGAGACCATCGAGACGATGGCAACTCTGGAGCCGTGGCCGGAAGGCGACATGGCCCCGTGATTACCGGCCCCTTCATGGCCCACGCACTGTCATTGGCAGCAGGAGCGCTTGGACGAACCAGTCCCAATCCATCAGTCGGGGCGGTGATCGTGACGGATGGCGTCGTAATTGGAGAAGGCGCGACGCAGCCGTACGGCCAGTCACATGCCGAACCCGTCGCGATTGCGTCTGCCAGAGACGCTCGCACGCACGGTTCGACGATGTTCGTGACCTTGGAACCTTGCGATCATCACGGTCACACGCCGCCCTGCACCGAGTCGATCATTGCGTCAGGCATTCGCGACGTTCATGTCGCCACGCTTGACCCGAACCCCCGCGTCGCAGGTCGTGGAGTGGCCCGTCTTCGTGAGGCAGGTGTGACCGTGACGGTCGGCGAGGGTGGCAGAGAAGCCCGAGCGATCATGGCGGGCTTCGCCCGATGGGTAACCCATCGCCGTCCGTTCGTAGTTTCCAAATTCGCATGCAGTCTAGACGGACGGATTGCCACATCAAGTGGCGAAAGCCAGTGGGTAACAGGTCCTGAGGCGCGCAGGTGGGCGCACGGTGTGCGAGACCGTATTGACGCCATCATGGTCGGGGTAGGCACGATTGTCGCCGATGACCCCTCTCTCACCACGAGGCTTGAAGGAGGCACGCCACAATCCGCGGACCCAATGATCGCCGGAGTTCGTCCGCGCAGGCCAGGGCGCGCGGATGCCCCAAGCCATCCTCTAAGGGTCGTTCTTGATACAAACCTGCGCACGCCGGCCACCGCACGTGTCGTGAGCGGCACGCTTCCCGGACACACCCTCATCCTTGGTGTCGATAACGGGACACCGGACTGGGCTTCCCGATGTACCACGCTCGCAAGCACCGGAACCGAGATCGTTGCGGTGCCGAGTGGATCCGATGGGCGGCCACACCCAGAGGCCGTCCTTGCACTCCTTGCTGACCGGGGTGTCACGAGCATCCTGGTGGAGGGTGGCTCGATGATCCATGGTGCGTATTTTGACGCCGGAGCCGTAGACGCGGTGGCGGCGGTGATCGCACCGATGATCATTGGGGGCCGGGACGCACCTGGTGCAATCGGTGGCACCGGAGTGACTGCACTTTCCCACGCGTTCCGATTGAACGTGCCTTCAGTAACCAGGCTTGGCGTTGATACACTCGTCTACGGGACGCTTTCGGAAATTGACTGGCCGGAAGATGGTCCAGACACGCTGATGCGCCGTCCTAACATGTAGAGGGAAGGTTCCCGGGATGTTCACGGGCATCGTTGAAGAGGCGGGTACGGTACGCCAGATATCCGTGACACCCGATGGTGCGCGCCTGACTATTGAGGCCGTCGTTGCCTTGGAAGGCACGCGCGTCGGCGACAGCATTGCCATGAACGGGGCGTGCCTGACTGTTGTCACTCGCGACGACAGGACGTTCACAGTCGAAGCTACCCTTGAGACGCTCAGGCGCACAAACCTTGGTGAACTCGGGGTTGGGGATCGGCTCCACCTCGAACGCGCGCTCGCGGTTGGTGGACGGTTTGGCGGTCACTTCATGCAAGGTCATGTTGACGGAACGGGCACGATCCGGGACCGGCAGACGGTAGGCGACGCCGTTGTGCAGTCGTTTTCCGCCCCTCCAGAGATCGTCCGGTATCTCGTCCCCAAGGGATCGATCTCTGTTGATGGCGTCAGTTTGACGGTCGTGAACGTAGGTGCGGTTTGGTTTGATGTGTGGCTTATCCCGCACACCCTGGACGTGACACTGCTTACGCAGAAGCCCGTCGGCGCAACCGTAAACCTCGAAGCAGACATCCTCGCCAAGTACGTTGCCCGGGCAGTTGAGGCCTCGTTACCCGTTCCCATCTCCGGCAGCGCCTGAACGAGGAACACTACGCTTTACGATACCTCTACTTCACGAGGCCGATGCGCAAGGTGAACTGGGGACTGGCGCCTGACCCGAGTTTCAACGGTGATAGCGGTTGCTCTCGATCGGTGATTAGATCAGTTGGAAAGTTGAGGTTCACGCGATGCCACTTTCATCGATCGAGGTCGCGATCGCACGATTCAAGGCGGGTTTGTTCGTCATCATCGTCGATGACGAGGACCGCGAGAATGAGGGCGACTTGTGCATCCCAGCCGAATTGGTGACGCCTGAAGCGATCAACTTCATGGCCACCCACGGTCGGGGCCTCATCTGCCTTCCCATGAGTGGTGCGCGTCTCGATGATCTTCGAATCCCGATGATGGTTTCCGAGAACACGTCATCAATGGGCACTGCGTTCACGGTTTCCATTGAGGCGAGACGCGGCGTCACTACAGGGATTTCAGCGAAGGACCGTGCACACACGATCCGAACGGCGATCGATCCGGCGACCCGGCCGGAAGACCTCGCGCGCCCCGGGCACATCTTTCCTCTGCGTGCAAGAGAGGGAGGGGTGCTCGTTCGGGCAGGCCAGACTGAAGCATCGGTCGACTTGTCCAAACTTGCTGGTCTCGCCCCGGCGGCAGTCATATGCGAGATCATGGACGACGACGGCACGATGGCACGCATGCCGAGCCTCATATCCTTTGCCGAACGGCACGGCATTCCGATCATCTCGGTTGCGGACCTGATCGCGTACCGTCGCCACCACGAGCAACTCGTGCGCAAGGTCGTGGAAGTCCCGATGCCCACTGCTTCGGGTGACTTCGTCGCCCATGCCTATCTGGACACGATTACCGGCGAGGAGCACGTGGCTCTCGTCAAGGGAGACCTTCGGAACGCAAAGGGTCCAGTCCTCGTCCGGATGCATTCGAAGTGTCTCACCGGAGACACGTTTGGCAGCCTGAGGTGCGACTGCGGCCAGCAACTGCAGTGGGCGATGGAGCGAATCGAGACTGCGCAAACAGGGGTTGTCGTGTACCTCCATCAGGAGGGTCGTGGCATTGGCCTCCACAACAAGCTTCGCGCCTATGTATTGCAAGATCAGGGTGCGGACACAATCGATGCCAACTTGCGCCTTGGGTTCCCTGAAGACAAGCGTGACTACGGAATCGGTGCGCAGATCCTTGCGGACCTCGGCGTTACGCAAATGGTTCTCATGACAAACAATCCCAAGAAGCTTGTGGCGATTGAGGGGTACGGACTGGAAGTGACCGACCAACTTCCAATTCCGGTGCACGCCAATCCACATAACATCCGGTATCTCGAGACAAAGCGAGACCGAATGGGACACCTTGCAACGTTTACGTTTCCAGACGCCACGACCGCTGGCTAGGCGGTTGAGCGATTTACCTACGCTTCAAACTCTTGAGTGACATTACTCAAGCTGCCGATACTATCGTGCCGGTGGGACACCCGGCCAGCAGTTGAGGGCAACTCACAAGGACCGCGGAGGGTCAAGAGCATCATGGGACAGAGATTCGAAGGACGGGTGATCGCCTCCGAGGGACAGCGTTACGCGGTAGTCGTTGCCCGGTTCAACGAGTTCTTCACCAAGGAACTGCTTTCTGGTGCCCTGCATGCATTCACACGGCATGGGGTAGATGAAGCAAGCATTGACGTTGCTTGGGTGCCGGGGTCATTTGAAATCCCCGTCGTTGCGCGTCGCCTTGCCATCTCCGGGAACTACGCTGCAGTCGTCTGCCTGGGTGCAGTGATCCGAGGCGCGACTTCGCACTATGACTACGTGGCCGGGCAAGCGGCGGCTGGAGTGGCCCGCGCATCCATCGACACTGGCGTTCCGGTGATCTTCGGAATAATCACGACCGAGACGCTCGACCAAGCAATGGACCGGTCAGGCGCCAAGTCGGGCAACAAGGGCTATGAGGCCGCAGTGACTGCCATTGAAATGGCCGATCTCATGAACCATCTCCCACCGCCCGCTGGTCACTGACCTGATTGCGACCCGATTGATCCTCTCACGACGAGAAGGAGATCCGGACCTCGAAGAGTGCCTGGCCGCAACGTCTGCGCAGCTGCCGCAATTGCGGACTAATTGGGACGCAATCTCAGCAGCCATCCAGGCATACGCGAACGCTTCGATCTCATCCATTCGCCTTGCGTCGAAACGGGTAATCCACGTCGAAACCGTGTCCGGACTTTCGTTTGCAGTCAAGTTCGGGAACCGGTCGGCGCCTCTCGCCCGCGAAGTCTCAACCTTGCGGTTCCTAAAAGGCGCCAAGTGCCCAGTGCCCGCCGTCATCCCAACAAACGTGACCCATGGCGAACCGGAATGGATTGCGACTGAATGGGGCGGGAACCGAACTCTCGACGCGTTCCTTGACCAATGCACCGAGTCACAAGCCGACCTTGCTGGGCTTCAACTTGCAACTGCAGTTGCGCAGATTGAAGGGGCTTTCGCGCAAGTCACTCGCCAAGGCGTTCCTGGTGCGGCAAGGCAGATGGCCATCAAGCTTCTTGAACCGTGGGCAGACCACGCTGCCGATGGCCTCGCCTGGTTGTTCGCGAGCGAAGCCACTGGTCAACTGCGAATGGCCGTGGATCGAGTTGTCAAGAAAGCTCTAAATGCAGCGCTGACAGCGGGTCCCCTCGACTATCACGCGTCGAATGTCGTCGTCAGCAATTCCGACTTGCGTCTATCGGTTGTCGACCTGGGGGCGATCGGGTATGACTGGCCGGGGCGCCGTCTCGCGCAATATGCGATGTCGGTGCAATCCGGGGTGCCGGGTGGACGGTTCCGGACCGCCCTCACACCCGAAGCCGTTACACAGTTCGGTGGAGCTTTGGCTCAGATCCACACTGGCGACTTGGGGTCGCATGTCAATGAACTGGACGCCCATGCACTCTTGATCGGAGCGATTGCTGCGACGCAACTGCGCGCGGTTTCCACCGGCGCCGCGTCTGCCGAACGGACGGCGGCTTGGGGGGCGAGCGAGACGAGAATCACTTCGCTCCGCACGGTCATCCTCCGCACTCTTTCAGGCGAAGGTCCAGCTAACGACGTCCGAGAGCTTCTGTCTCAACAATAACGATCAGCACGCATGTTGAACCCTAGACGTCAGAAAGACTCAACTGTGTCTAACTCTGCTAATCTTTGACGTGTTACACTTCACTATTGTTTCCAAAATTGTGCTTCAGGTTCACTCGTCGGCAGAGGAAGATTGAATAATGGCAGTTGCAAACAAGGCATTAGAAGCGCTATGCACTACATGCATTTGCGGTGATCAATTGACCATCCAATACTTCGGAGCAAATGG
>BJHB01000014.1:0-21168 GCA_014191415.1 Chloroflexota bacterium | reverse complement strand
TGCCACACTCCACGTTGCCGGTGACCCATCGCAATCCCTGGGCCACGCGGGGATCACCGCTGAGGAACGAGCTTCCCTGCAAGGCGCCGCGACGGGGTTCAACCATCCGGCGATGCGTGCCGGGTGCATTCCGGCGGCGGGCATGATCGCCAATGCGCGGGACTTCGTGCGCCACTACGGGGCAATGCGTGAGGCGGGACTGGGTGGAGTGCGCCTCCTGACGCCGGAAACCATTGCCGGTGCAACGGTGCCCTACTTCGGCGCGGATGGTGCGACCGTCGAATGGATTGGCCGCATGGGTCTGGGGTACATCATCGGCGGGTCACCCCATCTGCAGTGCGGTGTGGTGATCCCGTCGCCGTGGCCCGATTCGTTCGGACACACCGGTCTGGGTGGATCACTCTCCATGTATAGCCCGTCGCGAGACCTGGCCGTGGCGCTCACGAAGAATGCCTTGATGCCCGGTCGACTCGAGTGCCATACGTGGGACCTCGTGATGCGCGCCTTGTGCAACGCCCTCGGGATTCCCTACGAGGCGTGAGGTGCCACCCTGTTGCCGTGGATGCGGAACCGGTCGCACACCCCAGGGAAGCCATGCGTGGTGAGGGCTTCAAGGGTGTGGTGCGTGAACACCGCACGTGTGTCAATGCGGGCAGGGATGCCCGCGGACCAGGGTCAACCCTACTCAGCATGAAAATACGCTTCGCCTGGCCCTCCCCCGTTGCGATGGGAGAGGGCAGTGATGCGCCTGATTCCCTATCCCACCATCTCGTGCAACACGTCGGTTGCGCGGTTCAGGAGTTCGTCGAGGTCGGCGCGTTCGATCACCAAGGGTGGTGCAAAGGCCACGTACTCGTCCCCGCACCGCGCAATGAAGCCATGCTTGCGCGCAATGGCCTCGAACTTCTTGGCCGGCTTTGTCGACTTCGGGTAGCGCACCCGATCGAACTCGAATCCTTGCAAGAGGCCACCGCCACGGACATCGCAAATGACATCCGGGAACTCGCGTTGCAGGGCTTGCAACCGGCCGCGCACGTACGCCCCCTGCGCCTTGGCGTTGCCGGGCAGGTCGCGCTCCTCCATCTCGTCGATGGCGGCGCACCCGGCGGCTGAGGCAACCGGGTTCCCCGCGAAGGTGTGGCCGTGGTGGAACTCGCGCCGGTCGGCGGGGTCGCCAAGGAAGGCTTCCCACACGTGCCCGGCGATGATCACCGCGCTGACCGGCACGTAGCCTCCGCCCATTCCCTTGCCACAGCAGAGGAGGTCTGGCGCCACGCCGTAGAAGTTTGCTCCGAACCACTCGCCCAGGCGCCCGAACCCGGTGATGATTTCATCGTAGATCAGCAGCACGTGGTGCTTGTCACAGAGTTCGCGCAGGCGACGGTAGTAACTCGCCATCGGCACGACAAACCCGGCGGCACTGATCGACATCGGTTCGACGATGATCGCCGCGACGGTCTCGGGATCCTCGTTCTCGATCATCCGGCCGACCATGTTGGCGGCCATCAGGCCGGCGGCCTCGGCGGCTTCGTCTGCCGGAAGGTGCGCGAACGCTTCCATATAGGTGTGGGGTTGATGGTGGTGCAGGAACCCGGGCACGAGGGGTTCGAAGACACTCTTGCGTTCCCAACCGCCAGTGGCCGAGAGGGACCCCATGGTGGCGCCGTGGTACCCGCCGTAGCGGGCAATCACCTTGTACTTGCGCGGGTGCCCGGCCTGCTTCCAGTACTGTCGGGCGAGCTTCAGGGCGGCCTCGGTCGCTTCGGACCCGCCGGAAAGGATCTTGATTCCCGGGCCATGCCGGCCCTGCATCGCTTCCGGCGCGAGGCGTCGCAGGCGCGAGGCAAGGTCAAGGGCGGGGATGGAGGTCCCGTGCAACGGTGGCGCGAAATGCAGGGTGCGCAACTGCCGTTCGATCGCCTCGATGACCTTGGTGTTGCCGTACCCGAGACTGGCTACGAAGACCCCCGAGAGGCCGTCGATGTACCAGTGGCCATCGGTATCGCGCAGTCGTACGCCATCGGCCTGGTCAAAGATCCACGGTGCCTCGGCAAACTGCGTCATCTGCCGGAAGTCGAGGATGTGGTGACGCAACAGGTCGCCATCAGTCGACGGATCCATGATCCCGGCGTCAATCTGGCGATATGTGGTGCCGTGATCGGCCGTGCCGTTGTCGGTGGTCATGATCGTTGCGCCCTCCTAGGACCCTTGTCCATGGCAATGCCGGGATGGTAGCCCACGTGCACCGGGGTGTCAGGGAGTACGCATACGGACTGTGCCAAGGATATAGGTCGCGCACTACAAGCAACGCGGGATGGGGCGTTGATCGCCGGAACCGCACCGAACACCCCGGTGCTCAACCCTCGTTGAAGTAGTCACCATCAATTCGGCGCACCACGTGCGTCTCGACAATCCTCACCCCAACATCGTGGTCGATCATGAAGTTGACCAGCTGCCTGCCACCGATCAGGACGATGCGCGTGCTGATCGTCCGCACGTAATCGCGGGCATCCGCGGTGAACTCGCCCGTGGTGATGATGACGCCCTTGTCGGCCTTGTGGCCCTGCATTGCTCCGGCGAACTCCTGGACCGTCGGCCTGCCGACATTGCCCGACCACCGCTTTGCCTGGAGATAGACCGCATCCAGTCCCAGTTTGTCCTCGGTGATGATCCCGTCAATGCCTCCGTCACCCGACTTGCCGGTCACGCGTCCGGCGGCAGTCGATGCGCCCCCGTACCCCATCGCCCGCAGGAGATCGACGACAAGGCGTTCGAAAAATGCCGGCGAACACTGCATGACATGTTCAAGCAGCTCGGTGGCGAGATGTGCGCGGAGGTCCCTGGAGGCATCCGCCATGACTTCTTCGGGCGTCTGGGTCGCGACCGGGAAGACTTCCATGGGCGATGGAACCGTTGGGGTAGACGCCACATCTGAAGTTGGTGTCGACTTTGACTTGAACGCCGCAAATGCCGGGAACTGATTCAGGAACGCCACGTCAATGTGGGCCGGTGGCTTTGCAAGCACTGCCTTGCCTGCGTCAGTGATCCGGAAGTGGGCACGGCGTGTGGGTTCGATCAATCCGGCCTGTTTTAGGTAGGTCTGCGCCCACGATACGCGGTTGTCCAGTACCCCCTGACGGCCACTTGGAAGGCGTTCGGCACGGTCTTGGGCGGACATCGCGAACCGCACGGCCATCGCTTCGATGGCATCGCGGTTCGACCGCTCATCACCGCCCCCCGCAAACTGGAGAACCGGCAGGAGAAACGCCTGATACTTGGGTACGGCCATGTGCGACAGGTTACCCGAGATGTTCGCGAACCGGTTCCGCATCAACCTGATCCCTAGAGGGAATCGGGGTTGGATCCATTGCCTCCATTGCTAGTTTCCTGCACATTGCTTGATTTTTGTAACTCGCACGGTTGACGCCGGGCCTACCTGCCAATAGTCTGGGTTTTCCTGCAAGAAGTGACCGGTTGGCGCAAGGGAGATCCCATCGGATGGGTTGTCCATGCAAAGGGGCGATCCGCCGGTCTGATGCAGGCGAGGAGTGAGGGGCATGTCTGAAGCAAGTAGTGGTCCGACGCCGGTGGGTGCAGGACTGGATGCCAAGAGCAGTGGTGGGGGTGCCGGACCAGGCACATATCAATCGGGGGCGATGGGGGGCGGAGTGTCGGTGTCACGCCTGACACGGCGCACGTGGCACATGGTGGCCGTTGCCGGTGCGTCGGCAGCCGGGATGATCCTGGCGGCCTGTGGAGGCGATGCCCCGGCAGCGGCGCCAACGGCGGCCGCCAAGGCCGAGCCAACCAAGGCACCGGCAGCTCCGGCACCGACCGCCGCACAGGCGGCGGCAACGGCCGCTCCGGCACCCACAGTTGCCCCGGCGGCGGCCAAGGCCCCCGTGGAGATCACCTACCAGACCTTCTTCCCGCAACAGCGTCTGGACCTTCTGGCAGGGAGTTTCAAGATCTTCGCCGAGAAGAACCCGTCCATCAAGGCGAACGTCGTCTTCGATGCCGACCACCGGGCCAAGTTGGCCACCCAGATGGCGGCCGACAGTGCGCCCGACACCTTCATCCACGACGTCTGGAGTGCCGCCAAGTACTACGAGGCGGGAGGCATCCTGGACCTGACCTCCAGGTTCGCCGTCGACAAGATCGATCTGGCGCGCGACTACTCGCTTATCGGCATCGAACAGTGGTGTGGCAAGTCGTATGCCGTGCCGTTCTACGTTACCTCGATGCTGCTGGCGTACAACAAGGACCTGCTCAAGAAGTTCGGCGCACCCGACCCATGGGAAAAGTGGAATGGGCAGTGGAAGTGGGACGACTTCCTCTCTGTCGCCAAGCAGGTCACCAAGGCGCCGGGTGCCGACAGTCCCACGGGATCGTGGGGGTTGGTCATGGACGGCAACGGCATCGACAACATCGACCGCAACTTGCAGGTGTGGATGACGTCAAATGGGGGCGAGACCTACGACGTTCCGAACATGAAGTACACCTTGGACGACCCGAAGTCGATCGAGGCAATGGACTTCCTTGTGAAATTGATCAATGAGCAGAAGGTCATGGCCGGCCCGGACGACTGGAAGAAACTGACGGATACCCTTGGCACCGCCGACGCGTTTGCCTCCGGGGCCGTTGCATTCCGCCAGGAGTCGACCGGACGCTTGTCGGTGTACGCGCAACAGGTGGCCGGCAAGTTCGACTGGGATGTCGTCCCGTTCCCAGCGGGACCGGGGGCAAAGTTCATTGGCCACTCCGACGCTGACGTGACGAACGTGGCGGCGAAAGGGAAGAACCTTGACGCGGCATACACCTTCGCGAAGTTCCTCGGCGGTGAGGAGACGCAGGGTGCACTGGCGCAGAACAAGCTGCTCATCCCCGCCCTGAAAAAGGCAGCCGACGATACTGCGACCTTCCTGAAGCCACCGCCGAAGCATTTGCAGTCATTCGTGGAACCGTTGCGGTCTGGTCAGTTCCGCACAAGCTTCTACCACTACAACGGCCTGGAGGCATTGCGCGTTCAGAACGAGCAACTCAAGCGTGCCGTCATGAAGGAAACGACCGTCAAGGAAGCAATGCTCGAGGCAAACCGGGCCGCGAATGCGCAGGTCAAGTTCGGGTCATGCCGTCAGACCGTGACGTGGAAGGCGCGGGGCTAGGCGAGGTCTTCCTGCAACAAGCAGCCTGACCGGCACGAAACCTCCGTATCCCCCCAAATCCGCTCCCCCTTCGGGCATCGGTGAGTACCACCGGGTGTCCGGTCGGGGGAGTGCCATTCGTCTGACGGAATGACGTTCTCTTGAAATGAGACCCGACCCGCAGCGCCTTGCGGTTATGGACCAGGCAGGTGTGACGTGCCTCGCGGAGTTGCGGGCGGGGATGCCCGCGGACCGGCCGGTTGGGCCTGCACCGATCATCGGTTCACGTGAAACTGGTCTCCCAATCGACTTCGTCGCTCAGTTGGTGGTTGGCGAAATCGGTCTCGCTGATTGGCGCTGACGTAGCATCGTTTGGCGAGGGGGCGGGCCACAAGGCGTTCGTGCGGGTATCTTCGCTTGGCGTGAAACGGCGGGGGCCGTCATGCACCGGAAGGAGTTGCAGTCATGCGAATTGAATCCGTGGAAAGCCATGCCATCGGCGGGACGCAGGTGGTGCGGATTGTCACCGAAAGCGGCATCGTGGGATGGGGCCAGACTGCCTGTTGGGCCTACCCCGAGGCGGTCGATGCCGTCGTCCAGAAATTTGCCACCTACCTCGTCGGCCAGGATCCGCGACGGATCGAACACCACTGGAACTACCTCTACCGCATGGGACCGTTCCGCGGATCCGTCCTGTCCGGGGCGGTCAGTGCCGTCGACCTCGCCCTCTGGGACATCAAGGGCAAGCATTTTGGCGTCCCTGTCTGGGAACTGCTTGGCGGGAAGTCACGCGACAAGGTGCGCCTGTATCTCCTGATGGGTGGTGACACGCCAGAATCCGCAGCCGCGAATGCCCGTGCCGCGGTCGATGACGGCTTTACCGCCATCAAGTTCGACCCGATTCCGCATGGCTTCGGTGACATGACCCTGCACGCCCTTGTTGCCGGGGTCGAGGCCAATGTGGAGGCGGCCCGCGACGCCGTCGGTGGGCGCGCCGACATCATCCTCGAACTCCACCGCAAACTGACGCCCCTGCAAGCCATCCCGGTGGCCGAGGCGGTGCGGCGCTTCCAACCCCTCTTCATCGAGGATCCCATCCAGATCGACAGCATCCAGTCGCAGGGCGAGATCTCCAAGCGGATCAATGCACCGTTTGCGAACGGCGAACGCCTGCACACCATCTGGGAGTTCCGCGAACTCCTGGTCGCGGGCGGAACGCAGTTCGTGCGGCCCGACGTCGGCCTGGCCGGTGGGCTGACGCACGTCAAGAAGATCGCGGCCATCGCGGAGTCGTTCCACGCTGCCGTGGTGACCCACAATTTCCTGACGCCGTTGCTGACCGCCGCGTCGATCCACCTCGACGTGTCGATCCCGAACTTCGTGGCGCAGGAATATTCCAAGGGCGACGAAGGCCCGATGGCACGCGCCTACCCAGGGACCCTCAAGCGCGACGGCGGCTACATCCACGCACCGGATGCACCGGGACTGGGTGTGGAGGTCGACCTCGCCATCCTGCCGGAGGTGGGGCGCACGCTGCTGAACCCGTTGCGCAATCCACTCCGCGATGATGGATCAGTCCTCTACGCCGTCTAGGTTCCCGCACGAACCCCGGTCACGTCCCTCGGGATATGACTGGGGCCACCGTGTTCCGGTTGATCCGCTCAGGAAGACCTCGCCACTTGCAGTCGAGAATCTGCTTCACCATGCGATACATTTTGCGGTTTTGAAAAACTTCGCAGTGTCCTGTTCATTATTTTGTGACATGAAAAAGCGTATGCTTGCGAAAGTGCCGACGACGTATCGGCGCACGGGGGATAGTTCACAAACCTTCCGCATGGCATCGCGTGGATCGGGCGAGCATTCGGTTGATTGATGCCAGCCGCGCCGATATCACCGGACACGATTGCGAGAAAGCGAGACTCCCATGGTCACCAAGCGCGAACACGAACTCGACCTTGCCGCCGCCGAACACCACCGCAAGGCCGCCCACCACTTCACCATCGCCGCACACGAGCACACCAAGGCCGCCGAAGCCGATGAGCACGACGATCATGTCGGCGCCGCCCATCATGCCCATCTTGCGTACGGTCATCAGATCGAAGGCATCCGCCATGCGGAGATCGCCGCCGTCGACGAGGAACAGGCCGATCCCGAGGACGAGGATCACGGTCACGCTGCCCACACCCACGCCGCCGCGCACTGACCACACAACGAAGTGACGGCCTCGATCCTGGCCTTCACGCCGTAGGGGTTTCGGACCCTGTGCACGACCCTCGGACCTTTGGGAACGAGGGTCGTTCCATGTCTGGGTGACTTGCCGTGTGCCTTGCGTAAGTCGTCACCGCCAGACCGGTCGGGCCGGCGGACCTATCCGGCCGGCACCGGGGCGCCGATGCGGGCATCCTGGCGCATCTGCGATTTCATGAGATTGGCGTAGGCGCCATCTCGGGACATCAGGTCGGCGTGCGTGCCAACCTCGGCGATTCGTCCGGCGTGGAGGACCACGATGCGGTCGGCGTTGCGGATGGTCGAGAGTCGATGCGCGATGATCAGGACGGCGCGACCTGCCGACGCCGCTACCAACGCATCCCGGACGGACGCCTCGTTCGCGGCATCAAGGTGCGAGGTCGCCTCATCAAGGATCAGGATCGGTGTCTCACGCAGGAGGGCGCGCGCCAGGGCAAGGCGCTGACGTTGCCCGCCAGAGAGTGACGCGCCCCGTTCCTCGAGTCGCGTGTCGTACCCGTCGGGCAGGGCCTCGATGAACTGGTGCGCTTGCGCGCGGCGGCAGGCGGCCTCAACCTCGGCGTCGGTCGCTTCCGGGCGGGCAAGGCGGATGTTCTCGCGGACGGTGCGCCGGAACAGGTAGATGTCCTGCGTGACCACCGCCATGCGGCCACGCAGATCGTCGAGGATATCTGTGCGGGCATCGCGGCCCTCAATCCGGATCATCCCCACCTGCGGGTCCCAGAACCGCAGTGCGAGGTGGGCAACCGTCGATTTGCCGGCCCCGGACTGCCCCACAAGGGCAACCGTTTCTCCGGCACGGATCGCGAAACTGACATCGGCAAGCGCGGGGGGCAGGCCCGGTTCGTAGGCGAAGGTCACCCCATCGAACTCGATTGCGGGATGGTTGGCGGGAGACCCGGCATCCGTACGGACACCCGGGCCGTCATTGACGGCCACCGGCGCATCATGGACCCGGAAGAGGCGCCGGCCAGACCCGAACGCACCCTGCAGTTCCTTGGCAACCTGCGAGATCTGGGCGATTGGCCCGAAACAGGTGAATGCAAGCATGGTCAGGAGGGGCAGGTCGGTGGCACGGATCGTGCCTTGCGTCGAAAGCCACCCGCCAAACGCAAGCACCGCAAGTCCGCCGTAGGCCTGCGTACCCTCGATCATGCCGGTCTGGAAACCGAGTTGGCGCCCGTACGCCACTTGCAGGCTCGTCAGTGCCTCACTCTGGCGCGTGATCTCGGCAAGGCGGCGCGTCCCGTACGAGTACGCCAGAACCTCGCGCAGGCCCTGCACGCTGTCGGCGACGTGCGCGTTCACGAGGCCGGTCTGCGCGCGCAGGCGGTTGCCGATGCGGTCGGTCTGGCTACCGATCAGGTACGGACTGAATCCGACGGCGATCAGGAAGGGCACAAGCACGAGGGCGAGGACCCACGAGTTCGCCGCCAGGACTGCGAGGGCAAAGCCGGGCACGAGGACGGCGACGAATGCCGGAGCGATTGCGTGGGCGAAGAAACTCTCGACCGTCTCGATGTCGCCGGTCATCATGCTCGTCAGGTCGCCGGTGCGACGCCCCAGGAGATAGGCAGGGGCAAGGCGTTCCAGGCGCCCAAAGAGGGAAATCCGCATCTCGCAGAGGAGGCGGTAGGCCATGTCGTGGCTGATCCAACTCTCATACCACGCCAGGCCGGCGGCCACGATGGCGATCACCGGCACGCCAATGGCGAGGGTGGCGACCGTGTCGGACATGCCCGGCACACCGGCGGCCCCGGCGAGGATGCCCGAGGTCACGCCGAGTGCAACCGAAGCCGCTGCCCCGAGGATGCCGGCAGCCAAGGTGATGGACAGCCGCACCCACTGCGGGCGCACGAGTTGCAGGAGGCGCCACCCGGTCTCGATCGCACCGGCATCGTCATCATCAGCCTCGGCAACCGCCGTCATGCCTACCTTGGATACGGACGCCACCCGTTCGGGTTCGGTGGGCGACTGGACCGGAGTGGCATCGACGGGAACGAAATCCGCGGTGTCCTCGACGGCGTACGCGACTTCCTGCGCGGCGACAAGGCGCGCGAAGGCCCCATCGCGTTGGCGCAGGTCGGCGGGGGAACCGGCTTCGACGACCTGGCCACGGTCTAGCACCACCACCTGGTCGCACTGCGACACGGTCGAGAGACGGTGTGCAATCACGATGGTGGTGCGTCCGCGCATCGCCTCCGCGAGTGCGGTCTGGATGATTGCCTCGTTCTCGGCATCGACGTGCGAGGTCGCCTCATCGAGGATCAGGATCGGCGCGTCCTTCAGGAGGGCGCGGGCGATCGCCAGTCGCTGCCGTTGTCCGCCCGAGAGGCGCAGGCCACGTTCGCCGACAATCGTGCCGTAGCCCGCGGGTAACTCGGAGACGAATGCGTGCGCCCCGGCGGCGGTGCAGGCGCGCACCAAGTCGGCATCCGAAGCGTCGGCACGGGCGACGCGCAGGTTGTCGGCCACCGTGCCGTGGAACAGCCACGTGTCCTGTGAGACCAACGCCATCTGGTCGCGGACCTGTGCCCGGGTCATTGTGCGCAGGTCGTGCCCGCCGATCATGACCGTGCCGCCTTGCGGATCAAAGAAGCGCATCAGGAGGGATACAACGGTGCTCTTCCCGGCACCGGACGGACCGACGATGGCGAGTGACCCACCGGCGGGAACAGCGAACGAGACGCCTCCCCCGGGTTCAAGGCTTCGCCCAAGGGCCGGTTGGCGGGCGGCCCCACCGGTGGCGCGCGGGTAGGTGAAGGTGACGTCACGCAATGCGATCACCGGCTCGATCGCCTTCCCGGCCGGGACGGCAGATGTGGCGGGATCGGTCACGACCGGTCGGGTGTCGAAGAGATCGAAGATGCCGATCGCCGAGGCCATTGCCAGAAGGTTCCCGTGGCGCAACTGGCGGAGTTCGCGGATTGGCCGGAAGACCTCAACGCCGAGGAAGAGGAGGATCATCAGCGGGGCCAGGCCAAGGTCACCTGCCTCGACGCGGACGGCACCCCATGCCAAGGTGACCGCCGCCCCGACAAGCATGGCGACGTTCGAGACGCCACCCTCGGCGATGTTCAGGGCAAGGACCGACATTGTGGCCTCGAAGAGGGACCAACTCCGGCGGGCAAGGTCCTTGCCGGTGCGACCGCCCTGCCCGAACGCCTTGAGGGTAGGCAACCCCTGGATGGCATCGACGAACTCGGCAGCCAGGTCGTCGTACGCGCGACGGCGTTCGACGGAAGTGACATTGGTGCGGGTACGGAACAGGTTGGGGGCGAGCAGGGCGAGGGCGGCAAAGGCGAGGAAGAGGAGTGCCGACGGCAGGTCGATCCATGCCATGAGGAGGAAGATGCCGACTGGTGCGACGAACGAGACGACGAGTTGGGGCAGGTAGCGCCCGAAGTAGATGTCGAGTTGCTCGACCGCCTCGACGGCGGCGACAAGGACATCACCGGTGCGTCGGGTGCCAAGCGAACCTGGACCGAGGTCGAGCAGGTGCGCGTAGATGCGTCCTCGCAGGCGGACCTTCATGCGGGCGGCTGTTTCATGCCCGACGAGTTGCTGCAAGGTAATGAAAGTGAGCCGCAGAAGGGGCAACGCAACGACAGCAAGCAGCCACGGCACCACATCGCCGAATGGCTTGCCCGCGAAGAGACTGGCAAGGGCAACCCCTTGGACCGACAGGCGGAGGACACCCGATGCCGATGCAAGGAAGCCGAACCCGGCGGCGAGGGCGATGCGTCCGCGGACCCCGTCGGTCTGCGCGAAAAGGCGCCGGGGAATCGACGCCGGGGCGGTTCCGTTGGGGGATGCGGTCATGGCGGTCGACTTCCTGGAAGGGCCGGGGTGCATTCCTGCGAATCGTTTGCAACAAGCCAGCGCATGGTGTCACGCGGGGGCATGGTTGTCAACTGGGTGGTCGGGATGCCCGCACCCAACCCAGTACCCTTCCTGCATGACCATGCTGCTTCCCCACATGCCCATCGCGAATGGCGAAGCGTCCGGCAATCAGGGGCGACGGGATGGCGGGGATGTCTAGGCGGTCTCCTTCCCCGGGCCGGTCACCCGTCGTCCTCATCTGTGGCGGGGGCATTGGCGGACTCGTCGCGGCCCTCTGCCTCGACCGGGCGGGCCTGCATCCGGTTGTCTTCGAGGCCGCCAGGCAGATCCGTCCCCTTGGCGTGGGCATCAACCTCCTGCCACACGCGGTCCGCATCCTCACCGCCCTGGATCTCGGTCCTGCCCTGGCCTCTGCCGGGATTGCCACCGCCGACCTGCGTTACTACACCCGGCGGGGTGAACCGATCTGGGCCGAACCGCGAGGCATCGACGCCGGATACCGGTGGCCCCAATACTCGGTTCACCGGGGCGAACTGCAGATGCTTCTGCTGGACGCCGTCCGCACCCGTCTCGGGCCTGACCGCGTCCAGACCGGACACGCCTTGGTCTCCTTCGAGACAACGGCCAGTGGTGTCGAGGCAACGTTCACGGACCGAACTTCAGGTGCCACCGTTGCGAACGTGCACGGTGATCTCCTGATCGGTGCCGATGGCATCCACTCGGTCGTGCGCGCCCATCACTACCCCGATGAACGCGAACCCGTCTTCTCCGGACGCCTCCTGTGGCGGGGCGTGACCGAGGCCGACCCGTTCCTCACTGGTCGGTCGATGATCATGGCCGGACACGCCAACCAGAAGTTCGTTGCCTACCCGATTGGTCCGGGATCCTCCGGACGGATGCGCATCAACTGGATTGCCGAACGGTGCGTGTCTGATCCTTCCAACCGGGGGCGATCAGGCGGAGCCGAGACCGATGCGACACCAGTGGTCCGCGACTGGAACCGCACTGTCGACCCGTCCCACTTCCTGCCATGGTTCGAGGATTGGCGCTTTCCGTGGCTTGATGTCCCCGCCCTGATCCGTGGTGCCGGGGCCGTCTATGAGTTCCCGATGTCCGACCGCGACCCCGTCCAGCGATGGAGTTTCGGTCGCTCCACCCTGCTTGGGGATGCCGCCCATCCGATGTACCCCGTCGGTTCGAACGGTGCCTCGCAAGCCATTCTGGATGCCCTCGCCCTTGCGAACGCCCTACGCCACGCGGAACCGGGTGCGGACCTTGCAGACGCCCTGACCAACTACGAGGGTGCGCGCCTTGGCCCGACCTCGCAAATCGTCCTTGCCAACCGCCAGCAGGGACCCGAGGCGGTGATGCAGATGGTCGAGGAACGCGCGCCCGACGGCTTCAAGCATCTTTCCGACGTGATCTCCGATGCCGAACTCGCCGACACGGCCCGCCATTACAAGCGATTGGCGGGCTTTGATCCCGATGCCCTAAACCGGCAGGGCGACATCCTCTTTCCGGAGGCCGATGATGATGCCTGCGCCTGAACCACCCGGTCTCACCTTCGCGTTCGAGGCGCGGGTCGATGTCGGCACTCCGGTCACGATCGGTGAGACCCCGGCCGGAACCCGTCGGATCGTGCCAATCCTCGGAGGCAGCTTTGAAGGCCCGCACCTGCGAGGCATCGTGCATGCCGGCGCCGACTGGCAGGTGCTTCGGCGGGATGGTGTCTCTGATATCGAGGCACGCTACCTATTGGAAACCGATGCCGGTGCCCTCGTGACGGTCGTGAACCGAGGCCTGCGTCATGCCCCGGCCGGGGTCATGGTCCGCCTGAACGCCGGCGAGGCCGTCGATCCCGCATTGGTCTACTTCCGCACCGTCGCCACTTTCGAGACGGCCGAACCCGCCCTGGCATGGTTGACTCGGTCGGTGGTTGTGGGAACTGGCGCGCGCCATCCCGCCCAAGTGGTCATCCAGTTCTGGACGGTCACATAAATGGAGGTCCCGGTCTTCCCGGAGTCTTGATGCGCCGCGTTGCCACACGCGCTATCGTTGGATCGACATGAGCAGCCGGGATTCCGACCACACAACCAATTCGTCGCCCCTGCCCACCCCGGATGCAGGTACGGTGGCGTTTGGTTCGCAGTCATCCCTGCCCGACGCGGTGGTGGGAACCCTCACGGTGGCAGCCACGGCCGAAGCGGATCCCAAGCCCAAGGTGCCAGACGTCTGGGATGACGACTGGGACCCGTTCGAAGCCATCCCGCCGATCAACTGGCAGTCGCCATACGTGGTCCGCACGATCATCGCGTTCCTTGCGTCGATCCTCATTGGTGCGTCCGGTGGGTTTGTCTACCTGCGTTTCATCTCTCCGCCATCGGCAACGCTGTTCGTGGAGACCTTCGCATCGCCCTATCTCGGGGAATTGTGGTGGCGGATGAAGGGGTCCGACCTGATCGGCCTGCGATGGACACCCGACGGCTACCGGTTTTCACCGCGCCCCGGCCAGAGTGCCTACATCACCTTCGATGTCACTGACGTGGTGATCCCTTATCCCACGTGGCGCACAAGCCTGCGTGATGCCATTGGCAGTTATCCCCCACCGTCTGCCGACCGCCTGATCCTTGACCTGCGCACCGAACGCCGGGGCAATTACCTGACAATCTTCGAGCGGCCTCCATTGCACGTGCAGGTATCTCAGTATGGCCTGATGATCACCACCCCGGATCCAGCCAACCCCAAGGAGATGCGCAACACCATCCTGCCGGACCCGACCCGGCCCGAGGGATCCATCTGGCAGCTCGAATACGTCGATGGCGTGGCGTCACTGACAATCGACGGACGTCCGATCTGGAAAGGCCAAGTTGCCAACCTGGACAAGACGGTGATGATCGGCGAGACCCGCAACGACTCCGAACACGACGGGAGCATGATTGTGCGGTCGGTCAAGTTCGGCGGCGCACGCTAGTCCCGATCCCCCACCGGGGTTCCCCACCTGGTCGGATGCCATCCCTGCCCGCTTAGCTGGGAAGACCGGCATGCTATCTGGGTTCGGGATGATTTCCGTCTCCTGAACCCAGAAGAACCGCCGTTGCCCGGAGGGGATGCGGGCAACGCTGCCTGCGGGCCAGATTGGAACCGCGGACCATATCTCGGCCGGGGTTCTCCTGCGGAAGTGCGGGCAGCACTGCCTGGACATCCATCACCAACGATCACCCCAGGCGCTTGCGGATCCGTGGATCAAGCAGGTCACGAAGTGAGTCGCCTAGCAGGTTGCAGCAAAGCACCGTCAGGGTGATGGCCATGCCCGGGAAGATCACCAGCCACCACGGTGGCTTGAACGCCTCCGCGAGGACTCCACCAAGCATGTTTCCCCAACTGGGTGCCGGTGGCTGGATGCCGATCCCGAGGAAACTCAGCGCCGCCTCGGCAAAGATTGCCGTGCCAAGGTTGACCGTGACGAGGACCAGCCACGGCGCGAGGCATTGCGGTGCCACGTGCCGGCGCATGATCCGCCACGGCGAAGCCCCGAGGGCACGCGCCGCATCGACGAACTGGTATTCGCGAACCGACAGCACCACCGATCGCACGACCCGGCATGTACCCGGTACACGCGTTACCGCAATCGCGATGATGACCGTCCGCAAGCCAGCCCCGAGGCCGATCAGCAGCAACATGGCCAGGATGAGGGTCGGGAAGGCCAGCAAGACCTCCAGGATGCGTTGCAGCACCATGTCGAATTTCTTGCCGGAGTAGCCACTCAGCACGCCAAGGACAAACCCGATGCCGTCGCCGATGATCACTGAGGTTGCGGCGACGAACAGGGTCACGCGTGCGCCATGGATCAGGCGGCTGAGGGTGTCGCGTCCAAGGTTGTCGGTGCCGATCAGATGAAGCATCGACGGGGGCTTGCGGGTCTGGGCGAAGTTCGTCTTGAGTGGATCGAATGGGGCAACGTCGTACGCCATGATCGCGATGAGGGCCACGATGATCAGCAACACCGCGCTGATCACCCCGAGAGGCGCCCGGCGGCACATGCGCAGGAAGGTCTGGATCCATCGCGTCGCAGGTGACGGGCGCAGGGAAGTCTCAAGCCCCGCAAGGCGGGACGGTGATGATGTGGTGGCCATTGATCGCTGCCCTTAGCCGTACCGGATTCGCGGGTCAAGCCACGCATAGCTGACGTCCACGATGAGATTGATCACCGTGTAGAGGACGCCATAGAGGAAGACGAGGTTCTGGATGACCATCCAGTCACGTTCGTTCAGCGCCTGTACCAGTGCCAGGCCAAGACCCGGCACCCCGAACGCCCGTTCGACCGCGACCGATCCGCCAAGCAATCCCCCCAGGGCAAGCCCCGAAAGGGTCACGACCGGCAGCAATGCCAACCGGAGGACGTGGCGGGTGACGACAACCCGTTCGGACAAGCCCTTGGAACGGGCGGTGCGCACGTGGTCGTCGAAGAGGATTTCCAGTACTGATGAGCGGGTCAGGCGTGCCGTGACGGCGCCCAATCCGAGGCCGAGGGCTATTGCCGGGCCAGTCACGATCTGGAGGTTGCCTCGCCAGTCATCCCAGAAGTAGATGATGGTGAGTGGTGGACGCCAACTGAAGTAGAGGATCCCGACCAGGACGAGGGTCAGGCCAAGCCAGAAACTCGGCACTGCGGTCAGGAAGGTCAGGATTCCCCGGACAATCAGGTCGCCGCGCCGGTTGTGATTGATCGCACTGTATGCCCCGACGGGCACACCGATCAGCCACGAGAGGATCACCGCCAGGATGCCAATCTCGGCGGTGATCGGTGCGCGGCGCATGATGAGTTCGCTGATCGGTTCGCCTCGCCAGAAGGATCGCCCGAGGTCACCCCGGGCGATATCAGCGAGCCAGCTGCCGTACTGCGCGTACAGCGGCCGGTCGAGACCCAGCGAGGCGCGGGCCTTCTGGAGTTCCGCGGGGGACAGCCGGTACTGCCCCTGCCCTTCGCTTGAGATCTGGGCAAGGGGATCCCCCGGCAACACCCTCATGGCCATGAAGATCAGGAGGGTGATGCCGAACAATGTGACGATCGCACCGGCGAAGCGCGTGGCAAGGTACCGGGTCATCGGACCTGACTACGAATCGATCCAGGCGGTTTCCACCCGTCCCCACTGCGAGAATGCCCGGTAGTCGAAGGCCAATCCCTTCAACGCGTTGCGCCACATCAGCAAGTGGAAGGTGTAGCCAACCAGGAACCACGGCGGGTCCGCATCCAAGGCATCCTGTGCCTGTGATGCCACCTGCGCACGTTCGTCCAGGGTCGTCGCCGCCTCGTACTGGGTCAGCAGGGTATCCACGGTCGCATTGCTGTACCCACCGTAGTTGCGGCTTGCACCCGTACGGAAGACGGCATTGCCGATCACCGCGAGGTCTCCCATGGTGTGACCCGGCGTGTCGAGGACCATGTCGAAGTTGCCCTTCTGTTCGTCTTCGATCTGCAGCGCACGTTCGGTGATCCGGATGTTGCAGTCGATGTTCAGGGTCTGCTTCAACTGGTCCTGGAAGGCTGGTCCGAGGATTTCGGCATGCGCCGCGACGGAGGCCACGCAGAAGTCCAGTCCCTTGACCCCGCTGGCATAGCCGGCTTCGGCCATCAGTTTCTTCGCCTCGGCAATGTCGTCCTTCTTGTTCGCCCGGTACGCGGGGAGGCGGGCGATTTCGTCCGAGGGTGTAGCCAACTGGTTGCCATAAGGAATCCACCGGGTCAGGTTGATCATCTCCTGCGTCTCGAACGCGGTGATCAGGTCCTGCCGGCTGACGGCGAGATGGATCGCACGCCGGACGCGCGGATCCGCAAGTGGCCCACGCTTGGTATTGAACATGACCGCATAGCAGCCGTAATTCCCAAGGCGGTTCGCACCAAACTGTGCCTTCCGCTTGGCGCCCTCATCCCACGTCTCGCGCGAGATGTTCCACGACATGTCGAGTTGTCCGGAAAGGACACCGGTCCCGCGGTCGGTCCAGGCCGGCACGTGGATCAGTTCAATCTGATCCAGGTAGGGCAGTTCGGCATCCCAGTAGTTCGGGTTGCGTTCCATGATCCACCGTTCGGCCGGGCGGTGTTCCTTGAACTGGAATGCCCCGGTGCCGGGGGCCACCACCTTCTTGAGGTCACTCTTGTTCTCATCGAGGACCTTCTTGGAGTAGATGATGTTCGCTGGATCACAAAGGATGTCCATGAAGTAGGCGCGCGGGGCCTTCAATGTGAACCGCACAGTCATTGAGTCGAGTGCCTCGACCTTGTCGACCGCACTGAAGATGCCCTTGTTGACGCTCACGATCCCTTCGGGTGGGGCGATGATCCTCTGGAACGACGCCACCACGTCATCTGCACCGAAGACGACACCATCGTGGAACTTCACACCGCTGCGGAGCATGAAGGTGTACTGCAACTGGTCGCTGGAAACCTCCCATGCCGAAGACAGGTCCGGCACGATCGTGCGCAGTCCATCGGAGAGGTTGTAGCGTACAAGCCCGTTGTACATGTGGCAAAGCGCACTTGCCGACCCGCCTTGGGTCAGGTCGAAGTGGGCGGTTGTGACGCCAAAGCCGATGCGCAGCGAACCACCGCGCTTCGGGAAAGGTTCCGATGGGCGCTGGAGACCCGCGCGTGACGCTTCCTGTGCAAATGCAACCGGAGCCATTGTGGCCAGCGAAGCAAGAGCCGCCGCCCCGGTCAGTACACCGCGACGCCGTACCGCCGAACCAAGAAATGCTGCCTGTGCGCCGCCGTTTGCCGACGGCTTGTCCCGATATTCCATGCCAATCCCCTCGCCACAGGGTTACCAGGTTCAATTGGCACCCGACTCGCCACCCGAATACTCAGTGGTGATCCCCAAGCGGTGCCGACCTGCCCCTGCGACGCGTGCTAGCCTATCCGCCCGTCGTTGGTCGGGCAAGTACCCATACGTCCAAGCAAGTCTTCGTGAAATCACGGGCAATGGGGTGGCGGTGTGTCATGGCTTCGGCGTGCACCTTGACTGGCCAATTGGCAAGCACCCCGCGTGACCGCACGGGTCACTGGGACCAGAGGCAACTGAGGAGAGAGAATCATGGCCAAACCATCCGGCGATGGTCGCATCCGGGTCGGCATCATCGGCAGCGGTGCCATCTCGCAGATCATCCACCTGCCGATCCTGCGCCAGTTGCGTGAACAGTTCGAAATCGCCGCCCTCTGCGACATCTCTGCCGAGACGATGTCGATCCTCGGGGTCGAATACGGGGTCCCGGCCCACGCGCAGTTCACCGACTACCGCGCCCTCTGCGCCTCTGACCTTGTCGATGCCGTCCTCATCTGCCCGCTTGGCACCCACGTGCCCTACGCCATCGAGGCCCTCAGGCACGGCAAGCACGTCCTGGTGGAGAAGCCCCTCACCTCACGTCTTGACGAGGCCGATGCCTTCGTCGCCGCCTCGCATGAGGCCCGTGAGAAGCACGGTGCGGTCACCCTCATGGCCTACATGAAGCGCCACGATGCGGGCTACCAGTACGCGCAGCGCCTGGTCCGACCGCTGGCCGACAAGGGCGAGATCCGGTTTGTGGAAGCCCACCACATCCACAGCCGCAATGAGCGCTACATGGACTACTTCCCGGTCATCCGGCCAACCGACATCCCGGATTCTGCAAGGGCCGCCGCCCGTGCCGAACACGAGTCGGTCCTGGCCGCCGCCCTCGGCCCGAACCCCGATGATCAAGTTGCCAAGTGCTTTGGCGGCATGATGGGTTCATCCATTCATGACGTCTACACACTCTCCGGCCTCCTTGGCCGTCCGAAGTCGATCATCGCCTCCGAGGTCTGGGACGATGGCCATTGCTGGCGTGCGATGTTCGAGTTCCCGAACGGCACCAAGGTGAACTACGCCTGGATTGACATCCGTGACGTGCGTCGTTTCCAGCAGGAGTTTGCCTGCTACGGCCCCGACATCCGGGTCAGCCTGACCCTGGCCATGCCGTTCATCGCCGGCGATGCCTCCACCGTCCGTGTGCAGCAGATGGAACCGTCACCCGCCGATCCCGCACCGTATGGCCGCCATGATGGAACCGCACACGCCGGAGATACCCGCCCCGGTCTCGTCCTTCCCGGTGGCGAAGGATGGCCGGCTGCAGGCACTGCCCATACCGAGAAGTTTGTCACTCCCGGGTTCGACAACCAGTTCAAGCGCGAGTGGCAGCACTTCCATGCGTGCATCACCCGTGGGGTCGAACCCTTGGTGGGCGCACAGGAAGCCCGTGATGACACTGCATTCATCATCGAGTGGGCGCGGGCCACGCGGGGCGTCTGACGATCACCGCCCCACTCGTAAGGAGAACCGCTTCATGACACCAAGCATCTTCGACTGGCGTGACGACCCGATGGGCACCATCGTCGCCGTCCCGCCGATCCGTGCCCGCTTCATGCGCTTCGAACCCGGCTTTGCCCAGACCGAGGGCCACAGTCACGAACAGTCCGGGGGCTGGGAACTCTTCCTCTGTCTGGAAGGCGCCCTCGAGTTCACCATCGATGGTGTCCCGGTCGTGATCACCGCGGGGCAGGCACTCACCGCCGCCCCGTGGCAGGTACACATCCTGCGGTGCGTCAGCGATGTTCCTGCCATCCTCTATCTATCGGTGACGCCCCATGTGCCACCGACCCACACGTGGTACGACGAACACGGCAACATCGTCGAACGCGGTCCCGGTGTCACCAATCCCACCTGGAAGGGTGAACCGGCACTGACGGCGGCCGACTTCCCGAATGTCAGGAGACGCCCTTGACCACCGGATCCAGCACCTGTCCCGAGACCACTAGCCACGCCTGCTGGGAGGCAACCCACTCCTTATACGCTGCCCCGATCTCCGTCGCGAGGTCTCGCGCCCCCTGCACGCGCGCGGCGACATCACTGCGCAACGCCCGGATCGTCGCGAGTGCTTGCACCGGATCGGCGGTGACATCCTCACGCGTGAGGGATTGCCGGACCACAAGCTCTTCGCGGGGCCAATACATCGTGATTCTCCTTCGATCCATCGTCAGATCAGCGGACTTCATGTGTCGTGACCATGCGTCCATAAGCGTCTTAAACGCCGCCCGGATACGTTGGCGCACGGCGCGCTTGTCACGTTCCTTGTATCCGCGCACGTCTGCCACGGCTTTGTGGAGGCTCTTCACCGAAATCGACACGTGGGTGTCGTGAGGCCATTCCCACCCGGTCAGTCCTAGCAACCGGAGCTGTTTCAGGATCCCCTGGCCAACTTGCGTTGAGAGGGTAAACGCCCGGGTGGCGGTGTCCTCGACAGGGAAGGTGAACCGGTCGCCAACTGCCCACTTCCAAGGGTCTTTTTCACTCGACCAGCTTTGGGTGTAGACTACGAAATTCTCCAGTCCTCGCCACGCCATCTCCGTCACCATGCCGGCCTCAAGCATGGAGAGTGTTGCCTCGTCGTAGACGTTCGGGTAATAGAACTGATTATTGAATTCCGATTTATTGCCGACTTTCCCAAGGTACGGTGACCCGTCGAGTCGGCGCGCGATAAGCCCGAAAAGTTCCACCATCGTCCGTCGGCCGGTCACGATGGCCCTCGCCCACCTTGGACGCGCCTCGCAAGCAACCATCGCGGCACGTACGATGGTCTCCGCCATGCTTGCCGTCTCCAAGGGGAGCGCGTTGCGTCGGTCAGGGTGCCAGGTTGCCCCTCGAGAACTTTCCTTTCCCGCCGGATCCGCGGTTATTGCACGCAGGTCGGCAAGCACCACGAGGAGCAACCCAATGACAACATCTCCCGGGTCGGAGGTGACCGACTGCAGTGGTTTGCCCACATCCCGCACGAAAGTACGAGACCATGTCTGCAGGTCTACAGGGTCCTTCCAGGATGACCCTTCCAGGTATCGCGTCCACGTGAACGGATTAAGTGCCTCGGC
>BJHB01000013.1:0-21324 GCA_014191415.1 Chloroflexota bacterium | reverse complement strand
CCGCGACTCCATCAAGCACCCCCACGGTCACCACCACTCGAACTAGTACTCCCACCGTCACCGCGACTCCCTCAAGTACTCCCACAGTTACCGCGACACCCTCAAGCACCCCCACCGTCACCGCGACTCCATCAAGCACTCCCACCGTCACCGCGGCACCCACCAGTACCTCCATACCGATGCCTAACCTCAGCCTAGAAGTCGGGTGGAACCTGATTGCAATCCGAAACATTCCAACCACGCCCATGACCGCCTCAAGCCTTTGCACCACCCTGAATGCCACCAAGACTGGCACGGCCCTCGAGGTCAATCGATGGGAATCGGGCGGATGGGTCGGTCATGTCTGCGGATTCCCGCCCAATGACTTCACTTTCAAATCCGGTAATGGCTACTTCGTGCGCGTAACCAGGGCGTCAGTCATCCCAAGCAGCGCCCTATCGAATACCTCTCCAGCAACGCTCACTGGTCTCGCCCTCGATCCCGGATGGAACCTCGTCGCCCTCCGTGACACCCCGGCAACACCTGTCATGGCTTCCGCCGTGTGCGCCACGCAGAACTCAGTCGCGTCAGGCACATTGGTCGAGATTGACCGGTGGGAGGCCGGGGGATGGGTGGGTCACGTCTGTGGCTTCCCACCCAATGACTTCGCACTCGTGCCCGGTGGGGCGTACTTCGTGCGGATGACCCGGGCGGGAACCTGGCCGTACTAGGCGCGTCGCACAGGTTCCAGCGACATCGTCCGAGCGACATGGACACCGCACGCCAAGGCGCCGCGTGGCACGATGTGCGCGTGACGAAACCACCGACCCACTTGGACGGCGATCCCATCTCACTTGGTGAGGGCAACACGCCCGCCATCCGCAGCCGGTGGCTTGGACCGCACCTCGGGCTGCGGAACCTCTGGTTCAAGCTTGAGCAGGTCAATCCCACCGGGTCGTACAAGGACCGCTTCGCCGCGCGGTTCGTCACCCGGCATCACGACCACGGACATCCGTTCGTCCTCGCAACCTCTTCGGGCAACACCGGTGCTTCCCTGGCCGCCTACAGCGCAGCGGCCGGACTACCATGCATCGTCTGCGTGCCGGTCGAGGCACCGGAAGCCAAACTGGTCCAGATCCGCGCGTATGGTGCCCGCATCGTCCGTGTCCGGGGCATGCTTGACACACCGGTGGCGGTGCGGATCCTCATCGACCGTCTGGCAACCGTCTGTGCGTCGTTCGGAATGCCCCTTGGCACCTCCGCCTACGAGATCGCACCGGAGGCAATGGCGGGGATTGAACCCCTCGGTGCCGAACTCGCAAACGTACCGTCGGGTTCACCCGATCGCATCTTTGCCCCGATCGGTGGTGGAGGCCTTCTCACGGCGATCTTCCGGGGACTCCCCAACCCGACATCCCTGACCGGGCACGCCAATCGTGCAATCCGCATCCACGGCGTGCAACCGTCCGGAAATGACACCGTCGTCGGGCCCCTGCGGGCGGGCAAGGACACCGCACGCACCCTCGGGGCGGGTGAAGCACATACCGCCATCTCCGGCCTCGGCGTGCCCGTCGATCTCGACGCCACCCGCGCCCTCCACGCCATTCGCTCGACGGGAGGCGATGGACACCTTGTTGCCGATACGTCCGTCTGGGACGCACAGGCCATGCTGGCGAGACATGAGGGCCTCTTCATCGAACCCGCGGGTTCAACCTCGGTCGCCGGTCTCATCGACGCCGCCCGGGCCGGCCAGATAGGTGCCGACGATCACGTGATCTGTGTTCTGACCGGGCATGGGTTCAAGGACGGCCCAGCCTCGGTCCGTCTCGCCGATCACCACCCACTTGATCCGGCCATCCTCGACGCCACTGACCTCACCGGGGAGTACTTCGCGCGCATCCTGAACTGACCGGACGCACGGGCACACAAACCAGGAACTGGCTAGACCTTGAGGTTCTGCCACTTGCCTCGATGGAAAATCCATAGGTAGCACAGCCCACGGACCCACCAGTCCGCACACCAGCCAAGCCAGATGCCGGCCACGCCCCACCCAAGACCAATGCCGAAGGTGGCGGCGGCCATCAGGCGCACTCCCCACATGGAAAGTGATCCGACCATCAGTGTGGTCCGGGTGTCTCCGGCGCCCCGCAGCGCCCCGGACAGCACAAAGGCCGCCGCCTGCAACGGTTGGCCAATCCCGACCATGCGGATGCCCGTCGACCCGGCAGCAATGACATCGGGATCATTCGTGTACAGGCGGAGGAGTGGTTCCGGGAAGAGCAGAAACCCCAGTCCGGCCAGCGACATCCATCCGGCTGCGGCAAACGTACTTCTCCACCCGGCAGCCCGCGCCGACACCGGATCACCCGCGCCCAGGTGCTGCCCTACGAGGGTGGTCGCTGCGACCGAGAACGCAAGTCCCGGCAGCATCGACACACTGGCGGCACTGAAGACCACCTGCTGGGCCGCGAACGCCGCCGTGCCCATGTGGACGACCATGATCGAGAAGATGATCATGCCCATCTGGATCGACGCATATTCGCCGACAGCCGGGCCGCCAACCGCCATCAGTCGTCGCAGGACCGGCATGTCAACCCGCCACCCCTCGAGACGTGCCATCTGGTCAAGGACACCCAACAGGGGGCCTCGCGTCTGACGCGCCAGCGACCACACACCCAGGATCCCGGCGATGCCCTGCCCGGCAACCCACCCGGCAGCCACACCCTCAACGCCAAGTGCCGGAACCGGACCAAGTCCGTAGATGGCCACGGATGCGACCACAAGATTCACCGCGTTGGCGATGCCGGTATTCCACATTGGAGTACGCGTGTCACCGGCACCGCGAAGGACCGATCCGGCCAGGACACCCGCCACAAGGACCGGAAGCATCGTCAGGGCAACCCGCAGGAGGGCAACGCCATCACCTGATACCTCAGGGGCGACTCCAAGGACGCCAAGCAGGGGCGCTGCGAAAATGCTCCCGAGGACGGCAAGGATGAACGCCACCGCCACACTGAACAGGAGTGACTGACGCGCAATCGCCCGTGCCTCGGCACCGTCATTTGCCCCGACTGCCCGGGCCACCAGTGCCGTCGTTCCGGCCGCGAGGCCCGTGAAGACAATGATCACCACATTGGAGATCTGTCCGGCGGCGCCCACGCTTGCCATGGCCGCCGACCCGAGGTGCCCGACCATCATCAGGCTTCCGGTATTCAGCATGAGGAGAAGCAGGTTCTCCACCACGCTTGGCCATGCGAGCGCCAGCACACCCTTGGGCCGGACCATCCGGAACGGTGCCGGAGAAGCAGGATGCTTGGTGGACCGGGAAATCTCCTGACCACTCGGGGCATCACCCACCCCAGACACGGCCGATACCCTCGACGCCGTTACCAGTCCATCGGCAGACAGGTCAGTCGACGCGGCACCCAATGGTGGAGAGGCCATATCTGGTCAGGCTAGCACAGTCGATGCGATGACGCCCCGGGAAACGGTTGCACCCCGGTGACGCTTGTACGGAACGGCCTCCGTGCAATCAGTGGCAATCAGGCGAGGCAACGGGATTGTCCAAGGCACGCCACCGGAACCACGTCCTGTCCTAGATGCCCCGTCCTCAGGCAGTAGACTGGCACCCGCAATGGGAGCATTTCAACAATGACAGCACTCGATGGGATTGACGTCCGGAAGCCTCTGGAAGGCGTCGCGCAGGAGGTCCTGACACCAGAGGCACTCGCCTTCGTCGCGCGACTGCACCGGCAGTTCAATCAGCGTCGCCTGGACCTTCTGGCCCGCCGCCATGCGCGCCAGATCGACCTTGATGCGGGAATCCTGCCGGACTTCCTGCCGGAGACGGCGGATGTGCGCACCGGCGACTGGCATGTGGCACCAGTGACCCCGGACTTTGCCAACCGGCGCGTCGAGATCACCGGGCCAGTCGACCGCAAGATGGTCATCAATGCCCTGAACTCTGGGGCGACCTGTTTCATGGCCGACTTCGAGGACGCCCTCGCACCGACATGGACCAACCTCCTTGAAGGTCAGGTCAACCTGACCGAGGCCATCGACCGAACCCTGTCATTCGCCGGACCTGATGGGCGGATGTACCGCCTGAACGACACGACCGCCACCCTGGTGGTGCGTCCGCGCGGGTGGCACCTTCACGAGAAGCACTTGTACGTCGATGGCGCACCAGTCTCGGCAAGCCTCTTCGACTTCGGCCTGTACTTCTTCCGGAACGGTCACCGCCTCCTGACGCGCGGATCTGGCCCGTACTTCTATCTGCCAAAGATGGAAAGCCATCTGGAAGCGCGCCTCTGGAATGACGTCTTCGTCTTCGCCCAGGATGCCCTTTCGGTTCCACAGGGCACGATCAAGGCGACCGTCCTGATCGAGACCATCCTGGCGGCGTTCGAGATGGATGAGATCCTGTACGAACTCCGCAACCATTCGGGGGGTCTGAATGCGGGCCGGTGGGACTACATCTTCAGTGCCATCAAGAAGTTCCGGACGCGTCCGGAGATGATGCTTCCGGACCGGGTGACCGTATCGATGACGGTGCCGTTCATGCGTGCCTACACCGAACTTCTGGTGCAGACCTGCCACAAGCGTGGTGCGTTCGCGATGGGTGGCATGGCCGCCTTCATCCCGAACCGTCGTGATCCTGAAGTGACCAATGCAGCCCTGGCCCGCGTGCGCGATGACAAGACGCGGGAATCGCGCGATGGCTTCGACGGCACCTGGGTGGCCCATCCAGACCTCATCCCGACGGCGCTGGAGGCATTCAACGCCGTCTTGGGCGATCACCCAAACCAGATCGGTCGTCAGCGTCCCGATGTGCATGTGACGGCATCCGACCTGCTTGCCCTCGCGCAGACACCCGGCCAGGTCACCGAGGCCGGGGTGCGCAACAACATCAGTGTGGGATTGCAGTACCTGGCGGCATGGCTTGGCGGATCGGGAGCGGTCGCGATCAACAACCTCATGGAGGATGCCGCCACTGCCGAGATCAGTCGGGCACAGGTCTGGCAGTGGACGCGAAACGCCGCCAAGACGGCGGAAGGTGTGACGATCACCGCCGACTGGATCCGTCACCTGCAGGCCGAGGAACTCGCAAAGATCGAGGCGTCCATGGGCGCGTCATATGCGCGGTTCCGCTGGGAGGATGCATCCCGGCTCTTCGCCGAAGTCGCCTTGGGCGAGGAATTCACCGAGTTCCTCACGCTACCGGCCTACGACCTCCTGGACTGACCTCGCACACGTGCGCGATGCCGACTGGACGCCCGCACGGGCCAATCCGGTCGGCATCCGGGTGGAGGCGGTCTATCTGGGTATCCATACCGTTGCCCCTAACTGCGTCTTGCACCGGCCAGTAAACGCGAACCGCCCGTCCCCTGAGGAGGGACGGGCGGGAAAGCATTTATCGCCGGTAAAGCGCCTGCTAGGCGGGGGAAACGGCTACTGGATCACGAAGTCGACGAAGAGGACTTCGGCAACCTGCTTTTCCTTGGGCAGGACGGCGTTGATGCGCCCCTTGAGTTCCTCACGGGCCCGCTCCCTGCCGATTTCATTGTTGAGTTCATCAACACGCTTGGAACCCATGGTGGAGGTGATCACATCTTGAACCTTGAGGATGTTGGGAAGCACTGCCGGCTTGTTCGCAGGAGCTGCGGTATCTGCGCCGTCGGTGGCCTCTGGTTCGGAGTATGCGATGAACTCAATCTCTCCACCAGCAGCTACCGGCTTCGGTGTCAAGTCACGAACCATGAGCCCGAGGGTCAGCTTCAGATAACGCTTGGCACCTGGGTCCGCAAGCGTGATGATGCGGTCCTTGATCATGTGTTCCTCGAAATGCTCTTCGTGATGTTCCCCCTCGATTGGAGGGGCAGCCACGACTTCCTTGGGTGGTTCTGGCTTCAGGAACCACGCCGCTGCGCCACCGATGATTAGTGCAACAACTGCCGCACCAATAATGGGAAGAAATTTCACAGTCACCGCCTCCTGTGCCACTAGGCCGTCGGGATCAACCGCGTCCAAGAACCATTGCTGATTACCATAACGGTAACGCGCGTCGCGGCTCCCTACCGATGGTACTGTACCGCACGGGACGTGCGTCGGGCACTATGGCGGACCATTGGTGCAATCCACACTGCCCGTTGCAACACAACCGCCAAACCCGGTCACGTACCGTCACCAAGTCCAACGTCCATGACCCGATTGAGATGCCAGTGCCGTCGATAGTCCCGCCAGATTCGCGCCAGTTTACAACGCCATGGCGGGCATTTGTCATTGTCGCCGGGAGCAGTTTCTCGACGCTTGTCCTGGAACTGGTCATGGGACGCGTGCTTGCGCCAGCCATTGGCGTTTCCCTTTATACGTGGACGGCGGTGATCGGTGTGGTCCTCGGTGGCATAGCGCTTGGCAATGACATCGGCGGCCGTCTCGCCCGGCGACTGAGCCCAGGACCAATCCTCGAGTGGGCGCTGTTGGGATCAGCTGTCTGGACACTTGCCATCGCCGGAATCGCCCAGATGTTCTCGATTGACGACCTCGCGATGGGATTGCCTCCGCTCGTGCGTCTCATGGTGCTGGTGACGGCCTGCGGGTTCCTGCCGTGCATCCTCCTCGGTACCACCGGCCCATTGGTGACCCATCAACTGATGGCCACGCGCGACCTCAACGATGCCGGCCCAGTCGTCGGACGCCTCAATGCGGTAGGCACCGCCGGCAGCATCGTGGGGGCATTCGGCACTGGCTTCGTGTTCGTGCCCCTGTTCGGCACGCGCACCACCCTTGCCCTGGTTGCGGTGACACTCACGATGCTCGGCCTGGCCTCCAATCCCTCCAGTGGACGGAGATCCGTACGTACCGGGATTACCGTGGGTCTTTGGGCCGTGGCTGCATGGGTGGTGGTGTCTGCAAGCTTCACGCATGTCATCGAAGTTGATGCCGCCTCCCGCAGGCTCAGCGGTGGCCGCGACCGGATGGCCTCGTCTCCGTGCCTGGTGGAATCCGCCTACAGTTGCATCCGCATTGACTGGTCATCGGTTGGCCAGGACGATTTCGGAACGATGCGCCTGGACCGTGCCATTCAGGGACGCACCGCACCGGATGCGCCCCGGCTTCTCCTCTCGCCAATTTCGCAAGCACTCGGCGACATGATCGTCTCGGCGGGCATCACCTCTGCCGGATGGGCGGATGTGGATCCCACCCCACGACCGTTGCACGCCCTCTTCATCGGCGGAGGAAGCTACACCCTTCCGCGCTACCTGGAGGCAATCGCCCCCGGCAGCCGCATCGACGTCATCGAACTCGATCCCGACGTGACAGCAGTGGCCATGCGGTGGCTCGGTGTACGGCTTGGCGGGCCAGTCAATGCGCTTCCCACCGACGGGGACCGCAGCGGGATCATTGCCCACCATGCCGACGCACGTCAGACGATCCGGCGATTGCCAGACGCCTACTACGACGTGGTGATCGGCGATGCCTTCTCCGACTTCGCCGTTCCGTGGCACCTGACAACCGTCGAGTTCACCCGTGAGGTACACCGGGTTCTCCGCCCGGACGGCAGGTACGCCGTGAACGTGATCGATGGATGGCCGGGCGGACGGTTCCTGCCGGCGTTCATGCACAGCCTCGAGGTTGTCTTCCCGGAGGCCGACGTCTTGGCAACGGCGGTGCCCGGCATGGAAGAGTACGACCTGTTGCAGAACTGGGTGGCGACTGCCGGATCGGTCGCCATAGACGCGAGCCGTCTCGCCAGCCAGGTGCGTCCCGGACTGTCGGATGGCCATACCGGCACTGAACCATCGCGCGGACGCCTGGTCGCCCGCGACGTCCGTCCGGAAGAACGGGAGCGGACCGACACCTGGGCCGAAGCACCGCCATGGAGACCGGTTGCACGGCAGGTGCCCGCGCTGACCGATGACCGCGCCCCCGTGGACTGGTACCTCGCCTCCCGTGTGACCGGTTGATGCCCATTGCCGCCTGAAAGTCGGGCACCAACATTTCCAGACCCCCGTGGCTACTCGTCGCACGGTCCCGGATACCTTCATCACCGGACACCACCCTTCGGCACGCGGTATCTTCCGCACGTGTCAACAATCCTCGACGACATCAGGCGGTTCGCCGTCGTGCGCACCCTCCGCAGGGCGCCATCACTGCGCGACGCCCTCCAACAACCGGGGTTCGTGCAGGCCGATCCCATCCGTTCACCGGCCCGCGCGCAGGACCTGACCCTCCGCCACCGTGTGCCCGGCTACCGTGCCGGTGACCTCGAACGCGCCTATCCCGACCTCGATATCGAGGAAGACACGTTCATCAACTACGGCTACCTGCCTCGCGACGTGCACGCCCTGATGCACCCGCGCCCCGACCGACGCAAGCGGGACACGGACACCGAAGAGGTCTCCCGCGCGGTACGGGACTTCATCGCCTCCCGAGGCACCGTCCACCCGCGCGACGTCGACGAAGCCTTCAAGCTCGGTACCGGCCTCAACTGGTTTGGTGGCAACTCCAAGGTATCGACGCAACTCCTGGACCGCATGCATTACCGGGGTGCGTTGCGCGTCGCCGGCCGGCAGGGTGGCACGCGCCTGTATGCCGCTGCACCGGACCGCACTCCGCCCGACGACCCTCACGCCGCCGCCGACCGCCTCGTGGATGTCCTCATCGACACGTACGCCCCCCTCACCTTCAAGGGACTGCGCTTCATCATCTGGGTCATGCAGTGGGCTGCCCTGCCGCAGTGGAACGGCAAGCGCAAGGGCATGTTTGACCGTGCCTTGACAAGGCTTGCATCCACCCGCATCGACGGCACCGACTGGTACTGGCCGGCGCATGAAGACCCGGCCTCGGCAACAGAGGCGCCCGACGCCGTGCGTATCGTCACACCATTTGATCCGGTAGTCTGGGACCGCGGCCGGTTCGAGATCCTCTGGGGTTGGGAGTATCGGTTCGAGGCGTATGTGCCGGCACCCAAGCGCGTGCGCGGGTACTACGCCATGCCCCTCCTATGGCGCGATCAAGCGATAGGGTGGGCGAACATCTCGGTGACCACCGGGACGATGCAAACCGACATCGGCTACGTCACGGGAGAGTCTCCAACCGACCCGTCGTATCCCGATGCCCTTCGCACCGAACTCACCGACCTGGCACGGTTCCTTGGCGTTGAGGAAAGGTAGCGCCAGCCCTCGGCCGTCACCCACGACATTGCCCCACCCCCAACTCCCGATCCCGATTGACCCGGGTCGCTACGCCTCCCCTAGCCACCGACGGCGGACATCACGGGCCTGGGTGGTGTTCTCCTGGCTCCACTGCTGCGCCTCGGACCACAACCGGGCAGACTCCGCCGCCGTAGCCGCATCGCGGTCGACCACCTTCTGCCGGTGACGCGCACTCATCAACTGCATCTCGGCATTCGCGCCACCAGGATGGGCCGGAATCGTGCCCGGGGCAAGCATCGGCAACACACCAAGGTCGCCCAGGCGGATCGGCAAGCGTTCGGCCACTGGAGTGATCCCGAACGGCACCCCCGGCAAGGTCTGGTACCAGTACGCCGTCGAGGCCCAGTCGTTCGCCGAATGGTTTCCATGGCCGTGTTCCATCGTCACGCGGATGCTCTTCGCAAAGCGGACCGGATCAACCAGATGGAAGCGGTAGGAGGTCTGGTAGCCCGGCTTGCGACCCTCGAAGATCGTCGACCCGCACATCGGGAATGCTGTCTCCTGGTTCTCCCACGCCTGGCTGAAGTAGTCCTCCGAACCAGTGCCGTGCAAGGACGGAGGCCACGTCTCCCCATCAATGAAGATCATGTCGTCACCCTCGCCCCACCACGTTCCCTGGAAGTTGGTGACCGAGATGTTGCACCCGATGTAATGTCCTTGTCCCTCGGCTTCGAGGATCACGTAGTTGGCCCGGCTTTCGGCCTCAAGGTTCGCTACGTCGGCCTCGGGCGAGTTGACGATCACGCGCGAATCCCACGACGACGTTGGGTTGACCCGTCGCCACTGGGCATGGAAGTAGGCCGTATCGGCGGGAAGGTCCTGCCGGTAGAGTTCGTAGTCGACGTAAAAGTACTGTCGGTATGGCACATCGTTCTCGTTGGTGACCTCGATGCGCGCATGCCGGTTGAAGGGCATCGGCAGGTAGCAGTTGAGGGCCGCGCCACCGCCGAACTTGTACGCCTGTTCCGGACGTACCGACGACGTGAAGGGTAGTGAGGCGAAACTGTTCACCAGGGAATGGCCCAGGCAGAAGAAGTCGCCAAGGGGTGCCACGACACTGGGATGCGCCTGACCATCCCAGTACATGCGCACCACCACCTTGCGGTAGTAGTCGGGGTCGGTCACAACCCGGTCGACCACGGTGCGCCGGCAATCCTGCGTCATCCAGATATGGGTGATGCACCCTGGCCCCTCGATATCGGCGAGAGTGACGGTCTGTCCGGGAGCGATCACCCATGGATCAGCGTTGCGTCCGGTGTGATCCCAACTGGATGACCGTGCCGACCTGGCATCGCGCACACGGGTCAGGTCGCCGAAAATGCCGCTGATCATGCCCATTGTCCCTTCAAGATCCAGTCTGGAACGCAGTCCCTGCCCGAGATAGGCAGGGACTCACATACCGACCGCGTGCCGTCCCGGCGATGGATTTACCGGATCTTGCCACGGGCGGGAACCGGCCACTCAACCTCGATCAACTCGTCACCACTCAATGTCCCGTCCGTCGGACGCGACCCGTGGGCACGGTAGCCGTACACCACATCGTGCAGGTTGGTAGTGCCACACGCATGGTTCGGGATCACATGGATCTTGTCACCCACCCGCGGACGCGCACTGGCATCGGTCAGGCGGGAGAGGTTCAGGACGCCATGTTCCTCCGACATCTTCTCCAGATAGATCTCCGGGAACTCACGCACGTACCCGTTCACCCCGGTGGTCTGCAGGGCATCGTTCGTGAAGGTCTTGCTGCCACCGTCAATGGTGCTGAACCCCGGGCAGCTGGTGGAGATGACCGTCACCAGGACACTCATCGCACACTGGTCAAGTTCGCAGTTGCCCGCACGCCAGACCGAGAGGTCGTTATAGGAATAGGTGCCCGACCGGTGTTCGGTGCAACCGGCATCCTTGGAGACCTGCTGGGCCCCGGTGCCACCCCCACTGAACTGCTCGAGGGGGATACCGTCGCGCGTCAGTCGATCACGCACCTCGGCATGGAAGGCAACCATCGCCGGCTTGGTGGGGTAGCACATCAGGCCACCGAAACGGACGCCCGGACTGTCGGCAATCGAGCGGGCAAGGGTCTGCGCATCCTCGGGTGACTGCACGCCCGCACGGTGCATGCCGGTGTCAACCTCGATCAGCAAGGTCACCTCGACCCCGGCGGCATCGCACGCCTCGGCGATCGCACGCGCCGCGACCGCCCCGTCGACGGCGACGGTCATCTTGACGCGGCGGGCAAGACGGGTCAGGCGCTCCATCTTTGGTGCACCGACGAGGTTGTAGGGGATCAGGATGTCATCGAACCCGGCATCGGCAAAGATTTCCGCCTCGCCAAGCTTCTGGCAGGTGATCCCCTTGGCGCCGGCCGCGATCTGCATGTGACCGATGGCCGGGATCTTGTGGGTCTTGATGTGGGGGCGATTGGCGAGGCCAAGCGAATCCAGGCTGGCCTGCAAGCGCTGGATGTTCGCTTCCAACTTGTCGAGATCCACCACCATCGACGGCGTATCGAGGTCTGCCACGCGTTGCATCGTCCGGTGCCCCTTTGTATTGACTGAGTTTGGGAAGGTGGTCAGGAGTCATGTCACCAAGAACCCCACCCACCCCGCCCCTGATTTACATGCGCTTGCCCGGCAGTGTAACCGCGCGCCACCCCATCGCCCCTGATTGAAAACCGCTTCGCTTGGCTAATCCGGCCCGCACAATGAACCCTACAGATCCCGGCGGGATGTGACCTTTGCGGGATCAATCTCGATCCCGAGGCCGGGAAGTGTCGGCAAGGTGATCGCCCCACCTTCAGGCGCGAGCATGTGGGTATGGAAGTGCTGGGCCATTGGCTGGTACCGCACGAGGTATTCGGCCATCGGGAAGGTGACCGGTGGTTGTGATGCGACCACGTGCGCCGCAGCGTAGACCGAATGGCCGTGCGGGATCACATGGCGTCCGTAGGCCGAGGCAAGCGTGCCAATCTTGACCAATTCCGAGATGCCGCCGCACCAGTCAGGATCAGCCTGCAGGACATCGACACCTCCGGTCTGCAGGAGTTGCAGGAACCCCCACCGCGTGTATTCGTGCTCGCCGGTCGCGATTGGCACCCGTCCGGCATCACGCATCTGCGCGAACTCGGCGATGCGGTCGGCAGGTACGGCCTCCTCAAGCCAGCGTGGACGGAACGGTTCCAGTCGTTCGATCATGCGCGTGGCGTATGAGAGGTCCCATCCCATCCAGCAATCGAACATGAGATCGATGTTCGGGCCAGCTGCCTCGCGGACGATGCGGGCGAGGGTGACGTTGCGTTCCATGCCAACCAGGCCATCATTCGGGCCGTAGCGGAAGAACCACTTCTGGGCACGGTAGCCGGCATCGACCATCTCACGAACCCGCGCGACAATCCTTGCCGGTTCGTGACTGTAGCCAAGCATCGAGGCGTAGCAGGGCACCGTTGGGCGGGTCGGGCCACCGAGTAGACGCCAGACCGGTTCGCCGGCCAACTTGCCCCGCAGATCCCAGAGGGCGCAGTCGACGGCACTGATCGCCATCATGAGATAGCCCTTCCGCGCGTGGCGATCGCTGCGGTACATCACATCCCAGAGGTACTCGCCGGCACGCGGGTCCTGCCCGGTGATCATCGGAGCAAGCTTGTTCTGGATCAGCGGGACCGTCTCGGGGAAGATTGGCCCAAAGAGACCGTACGCCCCGCCGGCCTCCTCGACCTGCACGTAGACCCCGGTCTGGTGGTCGCGCGGCCCGGCAGGTGGCCGGGAAGCGAAGTGCGGGTAGATGTCCAGCATGCCGACCTGGCGTTCCTCTTGGGCGGGAATCTCCGCCGGACCTTGCACCTCGAAGCACCGCACCGCACTGATTCGCATCGGACACCATCTCCTGTCATACCCGGCGCACGTTTCCAAGCCACCGCACCACCCCGTATTTATATTCGCTTCGCTCAGGGCCTGCCCGACACGATACACCGGAGAAGCCGAGAGTTCGGCTTTGCCACCATGCCCGCCAAGGCACCGCACCACCCCGTATTCATCTGCACTTGGCTCAGGCCCGCCCCAATCCCGGCATGGGGAACCGGCTTGTTCTTGCAACCCGACACGGAAGTGGGGAAGGGTCTTTCGCACGACAGGGATTCCGATGGAGCGGTTTCCGCCCTGGTCCACCTGTTCTTGGGGTCGACACCCAAGATCCAACCACATTCATGGTGGGCAACCAGATCGCAACCACGGAAACAAGGTCAAACGGGCCCACTACCGGTAGTGTTGAATGAGACGCCCCAAGGCGCATGCGGGCGCGCCTCGAATGGCGCACCCAACAGGGGGGCCACGGCCGTCGGGAACATGCGCGTGCGCGCCATCACTGCCGTCATCCTTCTTGCCTCCATCACGTGCGTCACGTGGCCGTGGCTTGATCCGCGATTCGAGTGGTCCGCCACCTTCGACGGCGAGAACCACCTCATCCGCCTCTTCCTCGTCGGCGACGCCCTGAAGGCCGGCGACTGGTACCCACGGTGGTTGCCCGACCTCGCGATGGGGTATGGCTACCCGTTATTCAACTACTACGCACCGGGGATGTACGCCCTCGCGACCGCCCTGCGCGGGTTCGGCCTGCCGATCATCGCGGCCTTCCAGTGGACCGGCGTCATCGCCGTCGCCCTCGCCTCAACCGGCACCTACGCCCTCGCACGCCACGTCATGGGTGACCGCATCGGCGCCATCATCGCGGCGACCGCGTTCGTCCTCGCGCCATATCCGTTCTTCACCAACCTCTACGACCGCGCACAGGTGCCCGAGGCGCTTGCGCTTGGCATCTTTCCGTGGGCCCTCCTCGCCACTTGGCGGGCGTGGCACGACGGAGGCGCATGGGTCGGTGCCCTCGGGGTGATGGTCGCCGCGCTCGTCCTCACCCACAACATCACCAGCCTCCTAGCGGCCCCGCCCATCGCGGGCGTGATCGGCGTGGCGTGGTGGCGAGGCCGGGTGCACTGGAAACATGCCCTGCGCCGGGTCTCCATCGGCATCACGATCGGGATCGGCCTGAGTGCCTTCTTCTGGATGCCGGTCGTCCTCGAGGCGAGTGCCGTCCACCTTGGGCGGTCGGATGTGACGCCCTACCTATTCGACCCGATCACGACCGCACGCGACCTTGTGCACGCGATCCATGGCCTCGACTGGACGTCTCGCGCGATCTTCACGGCGTTGCCGGAGACGCTCATCGTACGCCCGCCAAACCACGAGACAATCCCGATCACCTTGCTTGCACTCGCGACCCTCGGCGCGGTGGCGACCGGGGTCTCGCGCACCCAATGTGGGTCGGCAACACGGATGATCACGACCATGTGCGCGGTAGGTGTCGCCGCGTGCCTCGCCATGAACGCAACATGGGTGCGCCTCGCGTGGCAGACGCTGCCGGTCATCCCGGTGATCCAGTACGCGTGGCGCCTCTACGGGCCAATGTCGTTGATGGCCGCCCTCGCGGGCGCCGGGTTCATCGCGGCATGGCGACCGGGCAGCCGGATGCGTGCGGTGGCAATCGGCGTCGCCACGGTGCTTGTCGCCACGCTGGCGACCGGGTCGGTCCTCACGCGCTGGGGAACCCTGACGGCATCACCCCCGCCCCCACCGGACGGACGCATGGTCTTCGCACGAGAGACCGACCGCTACGCCGGAGGCACCACCTCCACCGGTGAGTTCCTGCCGCGCACCGTCGAGATCTCCGACCTGACACCCGGCGTGCGCCGAGGCCTGTCCGTCTTCACGAATGCCATCCCAGAGGCAAGTTGGCACGCCGGGCTTGTGCGAATCCCATCGGGCGACGCTAAGGTCACCGCCATCGACCATGCCCGCAACCTGATCATCGCGGAAGTTGATGCCACGACCGCATCGACCGTCGCCTTCCACCAGTTCATGTTCCCCGGGTGGCGTGCGACCGTCGACGGCATCCCGGCACCCTTGGCGGTGGCGTCGTATGACGAGTCGATCCATGCATCCCTCGGCTACATGGTCGTGGCGGTCCCGGCCGGGCGTCACCGCGTGGAGGTCGCCTTCGGCACGACGCCAGCTCGCGTGGTTGGCACGGCGATGTCGATCATGACGCTTACGTTGGGACTCGTCGCTGTCGCATGGCGTTTGGCGAGTCGGACGTTCGCACGCGCTGAGGCCGTGTCGTTAGCGCCATCGATTCTGCTCCCGCCGGTTCGCATCGCCATGGTGGGTGTGCTTCGAGGCTTAGCCACGGCGATACCGCTCACCATCGCGATCACGGCAATCGTGATGGTCGGCTGGCAAGTGGCGCACCTAGCACCGGCACGCCTGCCCGACGACAAAATCTCGCTCGACATCGACGAAGCAGTCTCAAACAGACAAGGCGTAACGAGCTCTCCGGCAGGAAGTAGCCCCGGCATCTCTCCGCCGTTCGTCGATTTGCGGTCGGAGACGATCGGCGGCGACACCCGCCCATTCCTCTTCATGCACCCACCGTCGGACGTCACGGTCACCCTCGAGGTTCCGCCCAACGCGTACCTGCAAGCCGGGCTTGCCTGCCTCGTCGAGACGTGGGAGACCGACTACGGCGACGGCGTGCGCTTCCGGGCCGAGGTGTCCGGGCCATCCGGAACGCGGACCATCCTCGACCGGCGCGTAAACCCCCGGGCGAGGCGCGAGGATCGCCGGTGGATCGATGTCTGGGCCGACCTCGGCAGCACCGCCGGCGAGACGGTGCGCCTCACCCTCCGTACTGATCCGGCCGAAGACCTGTCGTACGACTGGTGCGGGTGGGCGAACCCGCAGGTGGTGACGTGGGACTCCCCGCGCCCGGACCCCGGAACATCGCACGTTTGGGAACATGGCTGATCCGCGCGACGGCCCCGCCCTACAGGAACTTGCGTCCGGCCACGGCACGCGGGGCGGAGACGTGGACATCAAGCAATCCAAGACGCTGCAACCGGGAACGCATGGTCTCCTCATGCATGCCGATACCAAGGCAGACCATCCATCCACCGGGCAGGATCACGCGTGCCAGTTCGGTCAGGACGGTATCCGGCATGGCATCGGGACCCTCCATGTCTGCCCCATGGATCCGGACAAATCCACCGGCAAATGCACCTGATGGCAGGACCATGGCATGAAGGTCGGATCGACGGAACGCAATCGCGCGTGCAATATGAGGAGGAAGTGTTGAAGCCAGGTGCCGTGCCTCGGTGATCACACCGGGATTGTCAGATACGCCAAGGAAGCTTGTCCTGCCACCGGTCGCAAATGCCAGGGCGCGAAGGTGATCGCCACTGCCGCAGCGCGTCTCGATGATCGCCTGGCCTGGTTGTGGCGACAATCGCGCCATCAGGTGCTCGATGTCTGACTGGAAACTGGAGGCACTGCCAATCGGATCGGCCGAGGCGTCTGTCACGCCTGGGGAACGACGGTCGCCCAGATGGCGAGGGCGCGCGCATGGCGTCGGGCGGCCTCATCAAGCAGCGCACGCGCCGCCGGGACCGGCGCACCGGACGCATCGGTGATCAGGGACTGCGCCTGACGCACGAGCGCCTCGGCGTCGGCAGACAGGGCGGTTGCCTCACGGGTGCGCGACGACGCCTCGGGAGTGGCAATCGTGGCCGTTTGCCGGATCAGTGCGGTCTGCGCCTCGAGGAACCGCACCCGGGCCATCGTCGCCTGCATCGAGGCACTCGTGCCCCGCGGGGCGGGTTCGCCAGTTGCCAAGCGGCGCAGGGTTCCGGTGTACGTCGTCCATGATTGGTCGTAGGTGTTCAGGGCGCGCGCAGCGGGTGTGCCAGACGAGGTGGCCGGTGCGGACTTCGGCGCGGAAGACGGAGTGGTCGAGGTGGTCACCTTCGAAGCCGATCCATCGGCCGCCGCAGCCGGCTGAGTCACCCCGGACGACGCAGCGACCACATTCGTGGCGACTACTGCGGATGTCCGTTCGACAGCCGGGACTGACGCCGTGCTGCCAAGGGGAGGCAAGGGTGCCGGTATCGATGGGGCAACCGCCCCGGATGCCGTCGGGGGGACTGGCGCAAGCGGTTCGCGCGGGGCGACCGGCGCCACGGCGTCAGGGTTCCGCATCGACGGAAGGGAAGCCGGCATTGCCCCACCGACCGAGACAACAACCGGGGCCGAGGCGCGCATCGGTGCACCCGCCGTGCCACCGGAGAGCGCCGCGAGGGTCGCCATGATCCCCGGGGATCCCCACCACATGGCCACACCGACCGCACTGGCAAAGACCAGTGCAAGAACCGCAAGGATGCTGCCTAGGCCCCGCAGGACATTGGTGCGGGCATTCACGCGCGCTTCCGCCGTTGCCCGCGCCGCCGCGGTTCGGGTCACGCTGTCCTGCTCACGCTCGCGCTGAAGCATCTCGACCGCACGGGCAATGCGCGATGCCCATCCGTCCTGGACGGTCTCGTCGTCACCAGAGACGGTGACAGTCACCGTGACCGTAGCGCCTCCGCCATTCCGCCCCACCCGATCTGCATGCGCTCCGCTGACGCCAGAGTTCACTTGGTGTGTTGGAACCGAAGCACCGGGATCCATGAACGACGTGCCATGCGTAGTCGCCGTGGCAACTCCGGCGGCCATTCCCGTTGCACCACCGACGTGCGCCGATGCCCGGGGTCCCCCCACCACACCACCCCAGCGAGGGGCATAGGCGCCACCCGAGGCACGGACGCCGACCGTGCGCGAAGGCGCCGTACCCGTGCCATGCATGACCGAAGAGACCGCACCACCCCAGGAGACTCCATGGGAGGTGTCGTAGGAGGCGCGCCGTTCGGGGTTGCCAAGGACGGCATACGCGGCGTTGAGGTCGCGCATGAGGGCGGCCGCGTCGGGATGGGGGTTGACATCGGGATGGAACCGACGCACTTGCCGGCGGAACGCGGCCTGAATCGTCACGCCATCGGCGTCCGGAGACACCTCCAGCAGTGCGTAATAGTGCGGCGTGCCCGAGGTCTGGCCAGGTTCCATCCTGTCGGCCTTGCCGGGATCCCGTCAGGTCCCGACGGCACCGCATCCATGCGGCACACATTCGTCGGGAGACCGAAATCCCTCACTCCGACTATCGGATGGATCAGCAAAAACTGAAGCGGCGGGCCTCCCGGTGGACGGCGCGGGACAGGAGCGGCGGAATTGGCGTCCCGTCAACCGATCTGTTGCGTCAGTTGGACACGACTTCCGCATGGACGACTGCCAACCACGCCACGCCTCGGTAAGCGGGCCGAGCGTGATCAATCTGAGGAAGAGTTGGGGCCCTTCCAGAACCGCGAGTGAGGTAACACCCACCACCGCGATGCACCAATCGGGACACGGTGCCTCTGGGTGACGCGGGGAGATCGGTGCAGAGGTGCAACGCCTCCCATTGGTCGTTCGCCATGACGTTCGTCACCACGACCCTGATGGCAATGCTGGCCCCCACGGACGGCCGGCACGCCACAGTGCGGTGACCTCGCCCGCCATGGAACCCGAACCGCACATCCATCATCCAATGGGCGGCCGGATGGGCAAGGTCACCAATAGGCATCTCCCGGTCGGCTACCCGTGGGACTGTGCCCGGCGGGACTCGTAGCCATCAAGCCACTTCGCGTTCGCCACGAACAATTCGTCCACCATCGTGCGGATGGTGTCGATCGGCGCACTTGCCGAGGCAAGCGGATCGAGCGCGCACGACTGGAAGATTGCCTCGCGGTCACGGTTCAGGAAGCCCTGCACTGCCAGTTCCTGCACATTGACATTGGTGCGGTTGATTCCCGCCAGTTGTGCCGGCAGGTCACCGATATGCACCGGATGCAACCCGGCGTTGTCCACGAAGATTGGCACCTCCACGTTGCATCCGGGAGGCAGGTTGGTGATCAGGCCGGTGTTCGGCACATTCCCGTTGAAGCGGAACGGGATGCCACTCTCGACGGCGCGGATGATCGCCGAACAGTACTCACGGCTACGTACGAAGTCGATCGGTGCCTCGCCAGCGGCCTGTTGCCGGATCGTCTCCCACAAGGGTGCGCGATAGGCGGGGACCGAGGCGAGCGACCCGGCAGCCGTCGTCACCGATGTTGCCGGTGCGCCTTGCGAGGAACGAGCATCTAAATGAGAGGGTGATGGGGTGTGGGTGGTGTGGGCCGGCGCCGCCAGTTCCGGGGTGTAGCGTTCCCGGTCGGCGGCGGTGCGCCGGAACCACGGCACATACTCGGCCATGTGCCGGCTGGACTCGGTCACGAAGTACCCGAAGTGGCGCATCACCTCGAAGCGGACGCGATCCTGTTCGTACCGCACCGGATCGTGCAACGCCTCACGCAGGCGCGGGTAGAGATCCTCCCCCCGGTAGGTATGGTGGCGCAGGTCCAGGAACCACGCCTGATGGTTGATCCCCGCCACCTGGTAGGACAGTTCGGTGTGGTCCACCCCGACAAACTTCGCCAGGCGTTCGGCCGTCCCCTGCACGCTATGGCAGAGGCCGACGTTCCGGATGCCGGGCAGCACCTTGCCGATCGTCCACATGATCATGGCCATCGGGTTGACATAGTTCAGCCACAGGGCATGCGGGCAGACCTGCTCCATCTCACGCCCGATCTCGAGAAGCGCGGGCATGGTACGCAGGTACCGGAAGACGCCCCCCACGCCGATGGTGTCGGCGACGGTCTGGTGCAGGCCGTGCGCCTCCGGGATCGCCACATCGGGCCGGTCGGGTTCGTACGCGTAGCCAACGGCGAGGGTGGTGATGACGTAGTCGGCGCCTTCGAGGGCAGCTTTGCGGTCGGTGGTGACGGTCAGGCGCGCACCAACACCGAGGTCGCGGATCATCCGGGCGGCGAGCGGACCGATCAGGTCAAGACGTCCCTGATCGACGTCCATCAGGGCGATATCGCCATCGGCAAGTTCGGGCCACGACAGCACGTCGGCGATCAGGCGTCGGGCGAAGGTGGCACTACCGGCGCCAAGGAGGGCTATGCGGGGACGTCGGGTGTTGGACATGAATATTTCCTTCGTTGGCACGATGCCGAGCGAACCAGCCATTGCATTCGTCACAGATGCTGACGCCCCGACGGGTTCGGCCACACGATAGCGCGTCCGCCGGGCAATGTCAGGCCGTAATCGGCGATCCATGCCTCCCTTGGGAGTGGATCCGCCAACACTCCCAGGGGCCATCACTCCCAATCCGGTTCTCAGTGGCCGAGTGACGCGACCTCCACCACCTGGCCTGTTCCGGCACTCTGCCAAGCCGCCTCGGACAGCTGCATCACCCGGAGACCACATTCGGCGGGGGCAAGGTTGACCGACCTGCCAAGGATCACGTCGACGAAGTGCTGGTCAGGTGTCGTGCCCTGCGCCAATGGCCCCATGTCGAGCGGATCGTTCTCGCCAATCCGGCGGAGTTCGACGAACGGTTCAAACCCGGGTTGTCCCATCATCCGGTAGTAGATGGCACCTTCACTGCCGTAGATCGTCACATCCTCCCAGACGGCACTTCCAATGCCCGGGGCGTTCCCGACAATGCTGAGGCTGGCCTGCGCACCACTGGTGAACCGGACCGTCACCGCCGAGTTGATGTCCAGACCGGCATCGAACGACTGCTGCGCCGCGTAGACGTGCGAGGGTTCCAGTCCGGTGACGTGCAGGAGGATGTCCACGAGGTGGCTGCCGCTGTCGTTCAGTTGTCCGCCACCGGAGAGGTGCGTTTGCATCCGCCATGGCACGTTGCCCTGGCGCACCCGGTTCATCTGCCCGGCGTACCACATCTGGTTCTGGAGGGCCACGATCATCTGGACCGTCCCGATCCGGCCGCTATCGATGATCTCCTTGATCTTGAGGTACGGCGCCTGCGTGTGGCGCTGGTAGGACACCATCACCACCTTGCCAGAGGCATCGCGGGCACGGATGACGTCGTTCGCCTCGCGGACCGAGTTGACCAGGGGTTTCTCCACGAGCACGTGTGCCCCCGCCTCCAGTGACGCAACCGTCTGGTCACGGTGATACGAATGCGGCGTACTGATGATGACGGCATCTGGAGCAACGCCCCGCAGGAGTTCCTCGTGGGTCGCGAAGGAAGGCATCGACGCCAGCTGCGGGAAGCGGTCGCGTGCCCGGGCGTGCATGTCGGTGACCGGGTCGCACCCTCCCACCAG
>BJHB01000012.1:0-21367 GCA_014191415.1 Chloroflexota bacterium | reverse complement strand
GACCATCGTCCGGCTGATCGCCGGGACGGACAATCATGGCCCCGCCCATCCCGGGGCCGTCGTCCAACTCCGCGAATCCGAGTTGCGCCACGATTGCCCCTTTGCCTGAATCATCGCGGATCCGGGCTCCTGCAATGGGAACGGCCGGACCCTCCGGGGGCGACGAATGCCCAATAACGTCCCTAAATGGGCATTCGATTCCGGGCGATTCCCCGGTCGCCAGCGCGGGCCAAATCATGCGGCTTTGGGGTCGATCCGCGCCGCTTTCGTCCGTGTGGGTGGACAGGCGGCCTATCTTGACGGCATGGACGCCGGGACGATCAATCTCCGGGTCCGATGGTTGCCGGCATGTGAGTTCTGCTGGACGGGGGGTAAATGACAACACCAGATGGGGTAATGCGCGGTCCCGCCGGGCGACCACCCGGGGCGACCACCCGTCCCAGCGAGAGGCGGGTGTCCGACCGATCGAAACTGGCCGGGCTGTACCTCCACGGAGTTTCGACCGCGGACATGGCTGTGCGCGTTGGCCTGACAAGGCGGACGGTGCAGGCCGAATTGATGTGCATAAAGACCGAGTGGAGGACGCGGACCCACATTGATTTCGAGACGGCGATCTCCCAGCAAATCGACCGAATCGACCTCATCGAAAAGTACGCGTATGAAGGCTGGGAACGGTCGCTCGTGCGCAAGACGGTCGAGACCAAGCAGGCGGTCCGGACGGTGAGCGGCCAAGTTGACCGCGCAACCGTGCGGGCGGAGACTGGCGATGGCAACCCGATCTTTCTGGCGGGGGTGTCCTGGTGCGTCGAGCAGCGGTGCCGGACCCTTGGCTTGGAAAAGCCCCGCGAGGTCACCGTTCAAGGGACCTTTGTGGAAATTGCGATGGGGCTTGACTGGTCGTCGTCCGCACTTCACGGATCGACATGAGCGCGTGACCGGAACAGGGCAATGCTCGTTGGTCCCGCGCTGGTCCATTGGCGACAAACCTGATCCGCAATCGCGATACCGTGCCACCAGCCCGACCTCATCATGGGGTTCATGATTGGAAGTGACGGACACTGAGGCGACCCACTTGTGCCTACGTGGGCGGGCTGGTGATCTTCACCGGACGGCTGGAGGGGTTCCCTCGGGAAATCCGTTGTGTCGGGATCCTGCGGGGGCTGGCAGGCAGTCGTAGTCGTCCATGTGCCGGGGGGCCAGGGTGCCCGTCCCTGTCCTCCTCCTCCGGATCAGGAGGGACGGCCCGTATGGGTCGGGGCTGCCTACCAATCAGATCACGAATGACCTTCGCCGCTTCGCTCGTCTCATCGGGTCCAAGATCCGCCCCGTCGCTGGGGCATCGAGCGCACGTTCGCCGGATGGAAGTCCCGGGGCAGGGGCCTGGAACGCACCGGCATGACCTGCCCGGTCCGGCTCGGACGCCTGATGGCCCTGCAGGCGGTCGCGACCTGGTGGGTGCTCGCCACTGCCCCGGCGGCTGGCCCGGCCATCCTTGCCCGCCTGGCCAGGCGCCACCGCCGGCGCGCCACCACGGCCCCCCGGGACGCCTGGGACGCCCCACGCCAGCCATGGCGGCCGCGCGAGGCGATGGATGGCTTGTTCCGCCTCGGACGCGCGATCCTAAAGGGGGCCGACGCCCGCACGTCAACCCGGCCCCGCACGTGGGCACTCAACCGCTGGGATGCCCCCTGCTGGGCCGATCAGTGTCTCGCCGCCATAGCCTCCCCGCCCTGACCCGGACAGTTTTTGGTCGCCGCCTAAGCGTTCAACCGGACGGGGATACCTTGGCCTCCGTGCCCGAGCCGGAGGACCTGTACGCTGCGTCAAGCACCTCAAGTACCCGCATCGCAGCGCGGGCATCGACCTCGGGTGGAGTCCCGGTCCGGATGCCCGTGACGAACTCGCGCGCGACATCGACCATCCATTCGGAGTTGCCGTACACGCCCGTGACGGCTGGGATCTCGAACGTGCGCGCCTCCACCGTTCCGGTGGCGCGTCGACCGACGTGGATCATTGGGCCGAGCGACGGCCAGTGGACATCCCCTTCGGTTCCCCACACCCTGATCAGGTCGCGGTTCTCGCCCGCCACCGCGTTCAGGTAGCCAGTCTGGAGGTTGCCGACGGCTCCTCCCGCGAACCGCAGGGTCACGAACGAGGCATCGTCCATCCTGGGATCGTCGCCCATGTGCCCGTGCACGGGTGCGCAGACGGCGGAGACGCGCGTCACATCACCCATGACGGCACACAGCGCCTCGACGAAGTGGGCACCGAGCCAGTGCAGCATGCCTCCCCCCTCGGTGTCGGGACGGTACGCGAACCCGCGCGGATCGCGCCGGCCGGTGCCGGGACCGACCTGGCCCGTGAACATCGAGGCGACGGCCGCCAGGGGCCGTCCTAGATCGCCCGAGCTGACCAGCCGGCGCATCTCCCGGACCGCGGGGTGGAACCGCCACGGGTAGTTCACGTGGACGTGCCGGCCTGACCGGGTGGCTTCGTCGACGACCGGTTGCCATTCGGCGGCGGTCCGTGCCGGCGTCTTCTCCACGAAGCAATGGATCCCCGCACGAATCAATGCGAGGACCGTCCCGGGCGTGGCAGCAGCCGGCAGGGCAACAACGGCGAAGTCCGGCCGGGTGGCGTCGACAAGCGTTCCGAGGTCGTCGAGACCCGGCACCGGTGGATCGTAGGCGCATTCCCGAGCCAGTCTCACCGGGTCGCCCGGGTCATGGATGCCAACGAGGCGGATGGCGAGTCCGGACGCGAGGTGATCGAACGTGCCGAGGAGACCCTTGCGGTTGTCCGGGTCCCGTGATCCCATGTGCCCATGCTCGAGGCCAACCGAAATATATGTCAGCGGTGCGACAGCGCAGCTTTCCATGTGGTTGACACCTCCCGAAGAGATTGAAGCGGATATGCTGCCACCATACCCGACTTGGGCGAACCCGGTACCGGGGCCGGCACGTCCGGCATGGATGTCGTCCCTCCCGGGTGGAGTGCAGGGTGGACGGGTCAGGTGTCGCCCGACCACCAACCGCGTGCGGTGACTGCCATGACCCACGTTCCTGAAGGGAGCATGACCATGGACCGAAGGAGACTGAGGTGGGGTTCGGGGGTCTCGAGGCGGAACCTCTTGGCTGCCAGTCTCGGGGTCGTCGGAACCTCGCTGCTTGCGTCGTGCGGGCAGGAGGCCACCGCGCCGTTGACGAAACCCACGGTGTCCGCCGGGCTGTCCGCGCCGACGGCGACAACGGCGGCGATTGCACCGACCACCGTCCCGGCTGCGGCGGCCGAGAAGCCCCCGGTCGTGGCGAAACCGGTCACGATCACCGTGTGGTTCCCGCCTACGGGGAACTACACCGAGTACCTGACGAGCCAGACCGCGCTGTTCCAGCAGTCCCAGGACAAGGTGAAGGTCATTGTCGAGCCATCCGGCGCCACCGACAAGTTGCAGGCAAGCATCGTCGCGGGCACGCCCCCCAACCTGCAGCAGTCGAACTACATCCCGATGTTCCTGTGGCATGCGCAGGGGGCACTCGAACCGGTCGACCAGTACATGGACAAGCGAGGCAAAGGCGACTACCACGACTGGGCGCGCGAGGGGTCGACCATCCAGGGCAAGTTCTTCGAGTGGCCCTGGATGCTAAATCCGACCGGTGCCGTCGTCAACCGGACCCTGCTTGCCGAACGGGGGGCATTGGCGCAGATGCCCGCGCAGGGCACGACTGCGAACTGGACATTCGACCAGTGGCGAAAACTGCTGCAGGCGTCAGCGACCGTGACCGGTGATGTGACGAAGGACGTCTACGGCACCGCCTTCATGGGCACGACCACGTGGTACTGGGAGATGATGTACCTCTGGGGGAACGGCGCCGAGATCTACAACAGTGACGAGACCAAGGTCATTGTCAACTCTCCGGAGGGAATTGCCGGTCTCGAGATGCTCCTGGATGTCCAGACCAAGGACCGTGTGGCCGCCCCCGGCCCCGAAGGCCTGGACGCCACCAAGACCTTCGAACTGTTCTACACCAAGCGCGCCGCGCTCGTTGGCGGGTCGAACGCCAACATCGGGGAGGTCGACCGCCGCATCAAGGGCGGGACGATAATTGCCCCGTTCGATGCCGCCTTCATCCCGCCCCCGCACGCGCCGGGGAAGCGGGCGGCCGCGTTCGTTGCCATCCAGAGTTTCCTGGTCTACAAGCAGTCAAGGGACACCGACACGACCGTCGGCGCGATGCAGTTCGGGGCATTCCTGACCGACACGCCTGCCCAGCAGGCGATCACGGGGATTGGGGAACTCCCGGTGCGGAAATCCGCAGGGAATATCTACGCCGGGGACCCGAACCGGACCACAGGATTCGCGGTCATCGAGAATGGTCGATCGATGGGTCGCTTTCCCGAGAACGGGGAGGTCCGCGTTCTCTGGCAGGACGCCATCCGCGCCGTCTGGACGCGGGAGAAGACCCCCAAGGATGCGCTGAACGACCTCGTGCGCCTGTCCGAGCCGATCATGGCGAAGAACATCGCCCGGGGAGGCACGCGATGACCTCGCCGGATGCTCCGGCCCCGGACCGCCGTCCCCTGGAAACCGGGCACCGTCTCCGGGCCGGGGTAATCGGCCTCGGGGTCGGCGCGCACCACGCCCACGCATTCCTCCGGCATCCCGCGGTCGACCTCGTAGCGATGTGCGACATCCGTCCCGAGGCGCACGCCACGGTGTCCGCCCGTCTGGGCATCCTGTCGTCGGCGACCCGGTCCTACACTGACCACCGGGACATGCTCCGGAACGAACGTCTCGACCTCGTTGGGGTGGCGACACCTGACGCGCACCACGCGGATCCGGTGATCGACGCCTCCGGCGCGGGCGTCCGCGGGATCCTGTGCGAGAAGCCGATCGCGAGTTCGGTCGAGGACGCCGACCGGATGATCGAGGCGACGAGGCGCGCCGGCACGGTCCTTCTGATCGACCATACCCGGAACTTCGATCCCGCGTACGTCGCCACGCGCGATCAGGTGGAGGCCGGGACCATTGGCACGCTGACCCGGATCGTCGCCCACCTCGGCGGGAAGCGCGCGATGCTTTTCCGCAATCACACGCACCTGCTCGGCTCGATCCGGTTCTTCGCCGGTGCCCGTCCGGAATGGATCTTCGCCGCCATGGATCACGGGTTCGAGGACTACGGCCTCGAGTACCGGGGCGAGGGCGGGCGCGACCCCGGACTCGACCCCGGCGGAACGTTCGTCATTCACTTCTCCAACGGCGTCCGGGCGCTGGTGATGGCCTCGAAGGGGACCCCCTCCACCGGTGTGCAACTGGATTTGCTCGGCACCCGGGGACGGATCATCGTGGGCGATCAGGAAACCCGGGCGTGGACCGCGTCCGAGGATGAGGGGACGCTTGCGCCCGCTGCCGTCACTTGGAAGCAAGGCACCGGGGGCGACCTCGGCGAGCGGCTTGTCCCGGCGGTCAGCCACCTCGTCGACCTGGTCACGTCCGGGGGGCGATCGCTCTCCCCGCCTGAGGAGGCGCGCGACGTGCTCACGCTGATCTACGGTGCCTTGCAGTCGCAGCACGCCGGGATGGTCCCGATCCGGTTGGCGTGAAGGGACTGGCCGGTCCGCGGAACAGACGCATGCATCGGACCAGTCGCAGGGCGGAGTGATGGGGGGTGCGGGGAACTCCTCGCACCCTCCTCGAGGGTTGCGCCTTGTGGTGGTCAGAGATGGCAACGACCGCCTTGACACGGTGGAGGCGGCTCTCTGGCAGCCCGAAACAGTACCGCCCGGCCGTCACGAGACTGACGCAGGCAGGGGATAAGTGGATGCGTGGATCAGGCGTCCCGCCAAGGCTCGTCGTGGTGCTACCAGACGCGGGAGGCTGATGGGAACTTTGTCCCTACCTTAGTGGCCGAACTGTCTGCGCAGGATGCCATTGCAACGGTCCGGGAGGCACTGGAACCCCTGGACATCGCTGGATGGCCGGCGGACCGTCCGTGCATTGGGCACTGTCCACCATCACGAACGGTTTCGTGCGGTATTCTTGGGGATACTTGCTATGTAATCTCACATCATGAATTGATGATTGAACCACTCATAAGCCCTTGGTCGGGAGTTCAACTCTCCCCCTTGGCACCAGATCACGCACTGCTTGCCGCGGCGTGCCCGGCCACTCGGAAGTCCGCGCCATCGTGTGGCCGCTCAGTATGTAAAACGGCCGCCCGACCGGAACGGCGCGTTTCCCCCGGGGGCAGCGAGGGTGGCGAGCGTCCGGAGCCCGCCGGTTTCAAAGAAAATTGTTTCTCTCGAGGCCCCATTCATGCTTCCCGCGATTGGCGAGTACTGTGCCTCCTTGTCTCGGAAGTCCGGCTTCGCAGGGCCGTCTGGAGAGCGTTTGCATGAGGAAGCGCGGTTGCCTCGAGCCTCCAGGCGACGGCCGCTGCAAGTGCGTCAAGCATTGTTGCCGAAGCGACACGTGACGCAAACTGACCAAAGGCGATTGCCGTCCGGGGGCCAATCACCAGCAACTCATGATCCGCAAGGGAGCCAGCTACGGATCCTGACACCGCGGTCAGGCACACCGTAGTCAAACCCCGGGAGCGCCCGTCCTCCAACGCCTCGTTCACGTGTCTGGTGTTGCCGTGATACGAGACCGCAAACACGACATCGCCGGGCTTCATCAGGAAGATCCGGGGAAGGATTGCCCCCGGGTCGCTCGCAGCGCTGGAGTGGATGCCAAGTGTCATGAGACGGTAGGCCGAGAGTTCGCAAAGCGCCATGGCAGCCCCGGTCCCCACGAAGAGGATCTCGTTTGCCCCGACGAGGGCATCCACGACCCGCTCGATACTTCTCGGAATGTTCCGCATGGTGTCCGCGAGTGCCTCGATCTCCAGTTCGAATACCCGGGCAATCACGCTCTGTGCCGAAACAGACGCATTTTCGGAACCGATGCCGGCGACGGACGGAGCCACCAGGGATGACGGCAACCCGTACGCGGACCCGATAACCCGACCCAAGTCCAGGCTGAGTGCCTGAACGAATGATCGGAAGCCGTCGTACCCGATCGCCCGGGTGAACCGGTGCACCGCATTCGTTGAAACTGCGGCTCCGGTTGCGACTTCCTTGATCGACTGTCCTCGAACCTGCCAAGGATTGTCGGCCACGTAGGTGGCGCAGGCGCTGAGGGCACCACGCAATTCGGCTCGCGCCACCCGGATGCGGTCGAGCGTGCCCCGGGTTCCATCACCAGCCACATCGCCCGTCGGCTCTGGATTGTCCGGGTCCGGTAAGTGCGCCTGCGCCTTGGTCATCGGTTCAATGGTGCCACGCTTCCTGTCTTATCCGCCCGAAGAGTATCAATTGTTTTGATACTTGACACAGTTCATCACGCGGATACACTGTTTCGCACACGCCAAGACGTGTTTGGGGGATGACCTGTGGATCAGTCACGACCTTCGGTTGTGAACCGGAAGACGGGTCAACCGGACGGGAGTTGGGTGGTCGGCATCGGTGCCCTGATGGGGCATGGCATGCGCACTGTGCGCTGGAGCGAGGTCAATGAAAATGGAGAATGGGTCACGGGGTTCTCGGCGATGGGTTGTCCTGACGTCCCTAGCCGGCTTGACGGGCGCGGTGATGGCTGCCTGTGGGTCAGAAGCCCCGGCTGCACCGGTGTCACCTACCAAGGCTGCCGGGTCGGCACCATCCCCTGCGAGCACGGCGCTACCCGCAGCCACGGCAAAGCCAGCGGTTGCTCCGACGGTGGAGCCTTCCAAGTCGAAGCCGGCGGTCAAGATCTCATTCTGGCAATACCAGGATGTGCCGTCGACCGAACTCTTTCAGAAGTACGTTGATGCGTTCAATGCCGAGGGACGCGGGTCGACAATCCAGCACGACCGAGTTGACGGGGCGAAGAAGGCTCCGGCAGCAGCAGCCAACAGCATGCCGGATCTCGACCTGTCCAACCCGAACCATCCTGCGCAGTTTGCCGCCCGCGATGGCGGAATGGTTGCGCTCGATACCTTCATTCGGAAGCAAGGATCCGACGGCATCCCACAGGCCGAATACCTTCCGGCTCCGTGGGGGCTCTACACGTGGAAGCGCAAGCAATACGGTATCCCGCTGCAAGCCGCCATCAAGAACTTCATCTACAACAAGGAAATCTTTGCGGAGGTCGGTATCGCCAAGTTGCCAACGACCTGGGATGACTTCGTCGGAGTAGGGAAGAAGATCGTCCAGAAGGAGGGAACGTCCTGGAAGAGATCGTTCCTCAACATGAATGTGGATCTGAACCGGCCTTGGCATGAATTCTCATACCGCAACAACACGAAGCGGGTGACCGATGACCTGACCAAGTCACTCGTGAATAGCCCGGAGTCTACCCAGTCTCTTCAGTACCTGATTGATCTCGCCCATGTGCATGGACTTCAGCCAAAACCTGACGAGTATGCTCCCGAGACGGTTGACTTCACCACTGGAAGGTCTGCCGTGCACTGGGGCGGGTTTCAGAATGCAACGGCGATCCTCAAGGCCAACCCTGCGCTCAAACTCGGGACAATGCTTGTGCCGTATGGCCCTACTCCAGCGAAGGTAACCGGGATCGCGGGTGAATGCATCGCGATGTGGGACAGCAGCAAGGAGCGGGACGCAGCTTTCCAGTTCATTCGCTACATGTGCTATGACCGCAACCTTGCGTGGTGCAAGGACTACTTCATCATCCCTGTCCGCAAGGCTGATCTCTCGGACCCGTACTACCAGAGCGATCTGATGGCCCCGGTCGTGGAGACCCTACAGAGCCATGTGTACCTCCGATGGATGTATGACCTTGGAAATACGTTCCCGCATGCAGCGGAATTTGCAGCGGCCATCACAACCGCGTGCAAGGAGGCCTACACGTTGCAGAAGTCGGTCAAACAGGCGCTCGACGGAGCTGCTGATGCCCACAATGCCCTTCTTGCCCAGTACGCAGGCGAACTCAAGCAGTTCCTCGCGGATCAGGCATGATGGCCGGAAAACCCTTGCGCGCCGGACTAATCGGCTGCGGTGGTGTGAGCCGCGAACATGCTGCTGGCGCCCACCAGGCACCGGGTGTTGAGCTCGTCGCACTTGCAGACATCTATCAACCAAACCTCGACGTCGCGGGGACTGCCTATGGGGTCGACAGGAAGTACTTGGACTTCCGAGAGATGATCACGGCCGAGAAGCTTGACATCGTGCTCGTTTGCACTCAGGCGGACACCCACGCACCGGTGGTGATTGAAGCGGCTCGTTTGGGGGTAAAGGGAATACTTTGCGAGAAGCCAATTGGGGTGACTCTCGAAGAAGCTGACCGGATGATCGATGCGTGCAACGAGCACGGGGTGCGTCTCGCGATCAACCACCAGACCCGAATGATCCCTTCAACAGTGGCCGCCTCACGGGCCATCGCTTCCGGGGCCATTGGCGAACTCCGGGGAGCACGGATGCTAGACAAGGGAGGGCGCCCGGCGGGCAATTCCCTCATGGAACTCTGCACCCACGTGTTCGATCTTCTTCGCATCTATGCGGGAGTGCCAGCGTGGGTCTCAGGGCACATGACCGTCGGGCCCCGCGGCCAGGCCCCGTCAAGCGCCTCTCCACAGCGTGATGCAACGGTTGCCGACATCGCATTCAGCCAGGCGGCCTGGCCGACAGATCGTGATTGCGGGCTGGTGATTGGCGACCGCGCGTCAGCAACTTTTGGGTTTGGCCCCGATGCTGAACTCGGACACTCCGGGTTCGACGCGCATCTTCACAGCTATTTTCAGCCAATCAAATCCTCGTCTGGTGGGTTCTGGCATCCCAGCATCGAACTTCTCGGAACCGACGGGGTCATGTTCCTTGGCGGAACGAGCAATCATGTCGATGTCTTTGTCCATCACGGACCGTGGGCGCCTCCCGGGGTTCTTGTGGAGATTGTCCCGACAGAGGCGGATCATAGGATGTGCCGCTCACACAATGTTGAGCGCGCCCCGTTTCACGCGTCGATGGTCGACGAGCTTGTTCACGCAGTCCTCGAGGGGCATGAGCACCGGAGCAGCGGCGTTGACGGTCGCTGGGCCCTGGAGATGATCATGGGAATGTACGAGTCCCACCGGCACGGGGGAGCGCGGGTCTACCTGCCACTTCAAGCGCGGACCCATCCGCTCGAACGCTGGCTGAGCGAGACCGGCACGCCAATCCCCGAGAAGCCAAGCACCGGCTCGAAACCCCTCTCGCTGGAACGTGCCCGCTCATGAATGGCCCGGTATTGCGGGTCGCCGTGGTCGGTCACACCAACCGTGGAAACTTCGGGCACGCCATGGACACCGCATTTTCCCGTGTTCCCGGAACAAGAATCATCGCGGTAGCTGATCAGGATGAGAATGGGCGGAACGCTGCGCTTGTTCGCACTGGTGCTGGGAAGGCATACGCGGACTACGCCTTGATGCTCCGGAGCGAGACCCCGGACATTGTGGTGATCGGGCCGAGATATTGCGATTCCCACGAGGAGCTGATCATGGAAGCGATCGGCCGTGGGGTCAGGGGGATCCTGTGCGAGAAACCGCTTGCGTCCACCCTGGATTCCATTGACCGCATCCAAGGTGCTTGCCGTTCATCGGGAACTACCTTGCTGATGGCCCATCGCAGCCGGGAAAACCCGTATGTGCATTGGGCCAAGAAGATGATCCGCGAGGAGATCGGGCCGCTGCGCGCCATGCGCGGGCATGGGAAATCCGACCATCGCGTTGGCATGGAGGACACGGTTGTCCTTGGTCTCCACGTGTTTGACCAGATGGCCTTCTTTGCTGGCGCGCCCGACTGGTGCGCTGGGCATGTGACTGTGGACGGGCGAGACCTTGTTGCCTCAGATGTTCGGGACGGCCCCGAGGGTATCGGCAAGATTGCCGGAAACCAGGTGAATGCGTACTTCGCGTTTCCAGATGGAGTTGTTGGACACTGGGAAAGCAGCAAAGGGGACCGGCCGGGAGCGTCATGGTATGGGCTCGAGCTGCACGGTGAGCGTGGGATCATCGCACTCCGCAACTTGCCGGACGGCGAGGTGTACCGGTACCCGCATGGGCACTGGATGCCGGACCCGGATGCAGGGGCTTGGGAACGGGTCACTATTGATGAGTGGGACCGTGATGGCGATGGCGTTGTCAGGACTTCGTTGCAAAGGACAGATGAGAGCAACCGACGTCACGCAACGGCCCTCCGTGACCTGCTGGTCAATGGGGGAACCAGAGACGATGTATCGACCATCCGCGAGGCTGAGGTCGCACTCGAAATGACGATGGGACCCGTCCTTTCACACCTGCGTGGATGCCGCGTCGCGTTTCCGATGGACGTAAGGACCAATCCTCTCGACATGCTGCACGCCAGTTCCCTCGGCTAGGGACTGCGATTCGTTGGCACCGTTCCTGATGACCACGAGGCACACGTGGGAAGCGCCGGAGGAACGGACCACACAAATCCTGCCCCCAGGTTCCCGGCAAGCGAGCTCGGAAAATCATCCTATGAAAGGTGAAACACGATGTCCGGAATGACCAGCCCGCGGCTCCTCGCCCACGTTGGCGTACGTGCCAGCAATCTTGAAAGGTCGCTTCGGTTTTGGCGCGATGGGCTGGGCCTGACCGTTGCTGACCAAGTGGCTGGGAATTGCGATCTGACAGATGGGTTCACCAACTTCAGGGTGTTTCAGTACACGGGTGATGCCCGGCCTGGGCACGTCGGGGGCATGCAGGATTACCTGCACGTAGGGATCATCGTGGGTGACCTTTCCGCGACTGCTCAAAGGCTGCAGCAGCTTGGCTTCACGATCTTCTGGGATGGTGTCGATGGTGGACGGCCGTATGACCCCGCCCATCCACCAACCCAGTCGTTCAAGGTTGATGATCCGGACGGCATCGTCGTCGACGTGAGCGCCCGCGAGGATCAGTGGCCTGGAGTGAATGTGTCGGGAAGGTAGGCTAACCCCGCTCGTCCTGACACACCAGTCCCATCTGGGTGGGCAATCTCGATGCCTCGGTCGTGGTCCGGACCGATGACCCGGGAAGGGTTCCGTCCCGGGCGGTGCCCACGCGGGCGACCCTGTGTCAGAAACCACCGCCGGTTCACGGAGGACTTCCGTCCTCCCGACCGGAACGGCGCGTTTTCCCTGATACCGCACTACCGCCCCCGACCCTACCCTTCCCCCTGATCCCCATCGTCCCCGGAGGTCGCCGCCTCTTCCTCATTCCTGAGGGTTGCCGAAGCGGCGTCATGGAGGGCGCCGATCCGGGCCATGGCGCGCGACGAGGCATGGGGAAGCATGTGGCCGTAAATGGCGAGGATCACGTACGCATTCGAATGGCCGAGGATCCGGGAGGCAGTGGCGATGTCGCCATCGGCGATCAGGTGGCTCGCACTTCCGTGCCGGATGTCGTGGATCCGGGTATCCGCAGGCAGTCCGGCACGCTCCCGGAGACGCTTGAACCCCCGGATCAGGTTCTGGGCGCTGATCGGCGTCCCCACCAGCGACGCCAGCACCAGGCAGTCCGGCGTCACCTCGCGGGACGACGACTGGTGGTCCATCTGGAGGCGGAGCGCAGCGATCACCATCGGGTCAAGGCTGATCGTCCGGCCACCCTTCGCCGTCTTTGGCGGGTGGTAGCGTCCGACGCCGACTCGCTAGAACCAGAAAGGCGTCCCCGGCCAAAGCCAGAGACGCCCGTCGAGAAGCATTTGTGCCCCGGGTTTGACCGGGCGAGTTCAGGCGAGCGCAGCCTCTTCCGCGTGGGCCGTGCTCTTGGCGACGGCAATCTGGTAAATCAGCACGCCGTAGCCGGCCTTCGCGATGATATCCGAAATTGTGTATCCCAACTGCACGTACATGTTTACTGATCCGGCGGCGGTCAGCCCGATCATTGGCAGGATGAACACAACAGGGTAGAAGCACCAGGACACGACGGTGACGGTGCGGGCAAGCTCGATCAAGCCCCGCGCCCCTTCGGGTTGCCGGGCGATCGACTCGCCGAGGCCGGTATACAGGGCGTAGACGATGTAGACGAAGGGCACCATCGCCAAAGCCCACCATAGCCAGCGTGTCCCAGCATCCGATGCAACCTCACCCGGGTAGCCAAGGACGATCATGAGTGCGGCCGCGCCCCCGAGCGACGTGATGCGTGAACGCGTCTCGGCCCCGGACAATCCCATGACAAGGATCAACTCGGCGACCAGCAACGGAACGGTCAGCAGCCAGTCGACATACCGGTACGCATCGTTGAACGCCAAACCCGTCGCGGAGACGGTGCTGCCTTTCACCTGAAACGCGTTCCCAAAACTCTCGAACATCCGGAAGTAGTGGTAGAACGCAACCAAGGTGACAAGACCGGACACGGTGAGTGCCGTGCGATACTGGCGGTCCACCTGTGAACGGTTCAGCCAGAAGAAGGCGGTCGCCGCGCCGAACGTCGCAATCCCGAAAGACAGCGAGTTCGAGACGAGGCTGTACTGGAAAAGATCCATTACCCCTGTGCCTTTCACGAAGCAGTGCGTGACCTACGCACATTCCCCAGCGAAACGCGGAACGGCACCGACTGCCGCTCCCTCTGTCTCGCACGCCTATTCTTGCACCGCGGGGTCAACGCGTGCGGGGCAGGTCACTTTGCGGCGTTTCATGGCCGTACGCCTGAGGTGCCTGTGTTCCCGGCCGTCGTACAGTCGCTGCAAGCAATCCATTCTCTGTGGCGCCGACCGAAGATAGATATGACCAGTGCATCAGTTTTGCCGCACAACCGCCATCGGTCGTTGGGCCACTCCCCATCGAATCGTCTCGCCGGGATTTGTGTGTATTCCGGATCCTCGCGAATGAGGCTTTCGGCGTCACCCCAATAAAAGGCTGGCGTTGCGGGGCACCGGGTCCGACCCTGGAAAAGTTGTCTGGCCAGAAGGTCACAACGCGGAACTGGAAAACGGTTATGCGCTTACTGGATAAATAGTAAGAATTGTCCAAGGATCCGCCCTACGGGCTCGTTGCGGGTACGAATTGTTTTGAAGCGTCGTTGCGACGATGCCGGGCAAGACAGTGGCGCATGAGAGTTGCGTTTGTAGTGTTGTGTGTGAATGACGTTCAGGCCTGCCGCGCCTTCTGGGTTGATCAGGTTGGCATGGTGGAGAAGATGCGGAGTGAAGCGGGGCCCTACGTAATCCCGCAGGTTGGCTTCGCCGACCAGGACTTCGCCTTCCAATCACCAAAATTGAGCGAAAGGGGCGTACCAAAGCCGATTTGGATGCAGCTATCCGATGGTTGACCGGTTTCGATGACGACGCCTTGTCGTACCATCTTGGTGCCGGGATAACCTTCGCGCATTTCTTTGCGGAGGCACGGATCAACCCTGGCACCGCAAAGATCACCGGCACCGTCTGCGGGGTGCGCGTCGAGACCCTCGAGGATCCACTGATGCAGCAGATCAGATGGCTTGACAAGTTGGTGGATGAGCTTGCCAAGGGACGTCCTCTGCAGAAGATTCTGAGGGACTGACGGTCGAGGTTCGCCGGCCCGGAAACTGGCAGATTGTCAGTCTGGTTGACCGTCTCCCGCGAAGGGAAGACCCCGACCCCTCAGCGAACCGCAGAGGGGTGGCAGGTCGCATCGCCATTGGCTTAGTCGTCGATGGCCTGGTACGCCAACGCACGCAGGTCATTCTGGGGATTGTCGAACGCAATCATGAACTGGGACATGAACAGGCCAACCATCTCTTCCGCCGGGTCCACCCAGAAGTACGTCTTGGCCGCGCCCGCCCACCCGAACTCGCCGACCGAACCTGAAACCGCAGTCGCACCCACGTCCATTGCCACTCTCGAACCGAGACCGAACCCGTAGCCCGGTGCATTCGGGGTGCCGGCAAGCATGAATGGCAGCTGGTCGGCAGGCAGATGGTTCGTGTGCATCAACTCCAGGGTCTTGCGGCCGATGATGCGCGTGCCGTCGGCTGACCGCCCGTGGAGAAGCATCATCGCGAAGCGCAGGTAGTCCGCGGCGGTGGCGAACAGCCCGATGCCACCGCGCTGGAACACGTCCGGTTGGTCAACGGGATAGGTGTCCTGCACCTCACGGCGTCCGACGTTGCCATTCATGAAATGGCCGAACAGGGCCCCGAACGTCATTCCGGGTGCGAAGAGGTCGGGAAGGCCGTACATCGCAGACAGTCTGTGGCGCTGCGTCTCCGGAACCCCGAATGCGGTGTCCGGCATGCCAAGCGGTTCGAAGAGGCGTTCGTGCAGGAACTGGCCGAGTGGCTTGCCCGAAATCACTTCGATCAGGTGAGCCGCCACATCCGTACCGAGGCTGTAGTGCCACATTGTTCCGGGGTGGAACGCCAATGGCAGGCGGGCCAGTTCCGCAATGACCGTCCCGAGGCTGCGCGTCGCATCATTCATGAGGCGCGCGTCGCGGTACTGCGCGCCGACGGGAAAATCCTCGAGAAAGTCGTAGGTCAGACCACTGGAATGGGTCATCAGGTCGCGGACCTGCATCGGGCGAAAGGGGTTCTGGTCGACAAGATTGCCGTCGGCGCCAAGCACCTTGGTTGCGCCGAACGCAGGAATGAACTTTGCCACCGGGTCCGTGAGTTGGAAGCGTCCCTCTTCGTAGAGGGTCATCAGGGCGGTGTAGATCACCGGCTTGGTCATCGAATACATGCGGAAGATCGTGTCCTCCGCCATCGGCACGCCCGCTTCGCGATCCTGCCAACCCAACTGGTCCGCATGGATGACCTTGCCCCTCCGGGCGATCATCGTGCTGATGCCTGCGTATCCGTGGTGATCAACGTACCCCTGCATCACCGGCCGGATACGGGCCAGGCGCCTGCCACTCATCCCGACCGATTCAGGAACGTCAATCTCGATACTTCCCATGTCCGGTGCTCCTCCAATGGGGTCAGGGTAGCGCACCGTGGGTCGCTGACGGCCCAGTCAGTGTTGCCGGGAATGCTACCGCCGGAGTGTCCCGGTTCGGTTCGATCCCGTGGCACTGCGGGGATACCGCCGCCATGAAAAGATGAACTCCAAGCAACGGCAAGGGTGAGTCTGGCTGGAACCTGTTGGGTGTGGGGTGCGCGTCTGGGATCTAATCCGGATACACGCACCCAACGAGAAGTCTGGGGTGGGACCCCTAGACGCCTTCGATGATGCGGATCTCGCGGACGGCCCCGTCGCCGAGGATCCGGACGGCTTCCTGGTAGGCAGGACTGTCGTGGGTGGCGATTGCCTGCGCGACACTCTCGAACTCGATGATCACGGTGCGCTGCTTCAGTCCGTGTTCGTAGACGGCGACCGGTTCGCCTCGTGCCAGGAAGTGTCCGCCACCGCCGGTGATGGCGGGGCCGGCCAACTTGGCGTAGGCCGCCAGCTTCTCGGGATCGGAGACGGAACGGTAGGCGCTAACCCAGTATCCCTTTGCCATGATGTCGTCCTTCTTGCGTGATCGGTGCGGGAACGGCAGTACTGTAACGTGCCGGGGAGTGGCGGGCGCGGACACCACTGTGTGGAACGGGTAACACGGGTGACGGCTCATGACCGCATTGCGAGGGGACAGGTTCGGCGCTGCGTGGGGCAATCAGCGGGAGGTGGAGTTGGGCCTGGCGAATGGCATCAACGAGGGTGCGATGTGGTGGGTCCCACGCGATCATCAGTCCGTGAAGAGCGACCGCGCGTATTCCAGATCATCGCGGACCAAGCGTTCAAGGTCAGTCTCATCCGAGTATTCGGCGGGTAGGCAAACGGGAGCTGTGTACCCCCGCGCGCGCACGATCCGCACGATTTCCCGCCACGGCGCCAATCCCTGCCGACCACTTGTCCAGTGGACGGAGTACGTGGCCTCAGGCGACTCAGGTCCATTCAACCTCCGCCAGTACGCATTTTTCAGATTTAGCATCCGGAGGTGGGGCCAGAGTATCTCCGCGGCGTGTTCGGGTATCTCGCCACTGAGAGCGGTGTGTGCAGGATCCCAGACTGCACACACCTGTTCTGGATCGAAATCCTTGAGCAGTTCCCGCAACCCCATTGCATGCGAGAGGTCACGTCCGTTGTGGTTCTGGACCCCGATGGCGACACCGGTGTCCCGGAGGACTGGCAAGACCGCATGGAACTCCTTCTGGACTTCGGCAATCCGTTGGAAGTACCCCGTCCCCTTGGGAACCCCTACACAGATCCGGATGATGCCGATGCCAGAATCCGCACAGGCATGAATCAGGTCCGCGGAGATGTTTGCCCGCATTGGTGGTGACACCGAGTGGATGGTCACGCCTGCCTGTCCCAGGATCCGCACCGCGTCCGGAAGTTGCGCCGACACGTGGTCGGGTTCCACCTGGAAGCCAGGCCTGATCGGCAGTTCGACACCCCAGAAGCCGAGGCGGGCGACAAGTCCGCCCAGTTCCTGCAGTGGCTTGGTGCGCCACGGCTTGGTGAAAACGGTGAACCTGGCGTCGGTCATGGCAGCTCCTTTGACGTGTCGAGGTGGATGCGGGCACTCAACGCCCGGCGCTATGCCATGGTGGCCAGACGGTCGGGAAGGACCTCGTGGCGCAGTTGTTCTCCAGTGGCAAAGCGGATGATCTCATCCACCATGGTCGCACCGAGGCGCGACCGCCCATCCCATGTCGCTCCGGCGACGTGCGGTGTCACCAGGACGTTGGGGAGATGTCTTACCGGGTCGCCTGGGGGAACGGGTTCGTCGGGGAAGACGTCAAGCGCGGCTCTGAGACGACCAGAACGCAACTCAGCAAACAGGGCTGGATAATCGAGAGCCGCCGGCCTTGCTGAGTTGATGATCAGCGCACCATCGCGCATTCTGGCAAGCTGGTGTGCTCCGACGAGGTTCGTGGTCTCTGGGGTCGCGGGGACGTGGTTGGAGATGACGTCTGCCCATTCGCAGAGTGCATCGATGGATTCCTCCCGGGCAACCCCCAGCTTGGTCGCCTCGGCAGCCGTGAGGTATGGGTCATACACATGTACCTCACAGCCGAACGGTTGCAGGAGACGGTGGAAGGCACGGGCCGTCTGGCTCATGGCGAGCAGCCCGATGCGCTTTCGCGCAAGCTCGTCACCATGACCGTCCTGCGAGGCCTTCCATCCGTCACTCCGCATGGCCTCGTGGAAACCCACCACGCGCCGCAGGCCGACTAGGGCGGCCATGAGGCACCACTCGCCGACCGACTGGGCGATCATGCTTGCCCCGTGGGTAACCCGGATTCCCCGTGCAAAGAAGGAGGGGGTCACGAACGGCTTCACCGATCCGGCCCCGTGGGCCACGAGTTCAAGTGCCGGCAGCATCCCGAGGAGTGCATCGTCGAAACGAGGCATGCCCCAGCTCCCGAGGATGACGTTCACGTCACCCGTGTCGGCCTCCCATGTCTCTGGCCGGTTGGAGACCGCCCCGGCAGGAAGCCACCGGACGTCGGCAGCTGTGTCCAATCGCTGGACGGTCTGTGGCGAGAGCAAATGGCCCCGGAGTGGCGGGACAAGCAGGCAAAGGACGTTCGGTCTTCCAGTCATTTCCAGTATCCGCATCCTTGGTCTCGGTCAAGCCGGGCGCAGAAGCCACGCCCCGGAGGGGTGGGCAGTGCGCAGCGCAGTGCAATCAAAAGGCGATGGGGCGGGTCACGGGAAGCGTCTTGCGATCAGGTGCCAGTCTGTACTGGGCAGGAACATTGGCTGGTGCCCTGTGAAGCCGGTAACACGCCGTCAGATTCCCGCAAGGAGTGCCTGTGCAAGGATGGTCTCGGCAACCTCCATGGTCTTGACGGCATCCCGGAATGGTGAGGAGGTCACGTCCCGACCGGTCTTCAGGGACTCGATGAACTCCCGGTTCTTTGCCTGGAACCCTCCGGAAACGAATGTCTCGGCGCTTCCGGCAACGTCATGTGCGTGGAACTCCTGAGGCGCACCTCCCGGCATGGCGGCCGAATGGAGCTGCATCATCCCCTCCTGGTCGCCTTCGGCACTCGCCCCGGGTGCATGCATCTCGACCCGGAAAATGCGCCGGCCACTGGCCCAGTTGCACTGGACGAACCCGGTTGCACCGTTGGCGAAATCGAGGGTCGCGTGCACCCAGTTGATGTCCGGGGTCCCGATGCGCCGGCAACGGCTGTCAGTGCGCACCACATCAGCGCCGCTTTGGCTACCACGCCCACCGCCGCAAAGCCAGCGGACCGTATCGATCACGTGGACGCAGTCGTCCATCATCCGGTCGCGCGCACCGGTCATGGGCGTCGGGCCGGGCTTGTAGAACTGCACCATTGCCTGGGTCACCTCCCCGGACGCGCGCACCCGGTCGCGCAGGGCAACCAGGAGCGGACTGGTGCGCCGCTGGTGGCTTACCTGGGTCACCACGCCCGCGGTCTCCGCAAGGTGCGCGAGCATATGGGCCTGGTGCATGGTCAATCCCATCGGCTTCTCAATGTACAGGGGCAGGCGCTGCTCGAGGCACCAGGTCCAGATGTCATACATGAGGTGCGGTTGACCAATGACATACACCCCGTCTGGCGCCACGCGCCCGATCATCTGCCGGTAGTCCTGGTGACGTTCGGAAACGCCGTACTTGTCGGCTGTCCGTGCAAGCGCGACCGGGTCAAGGTCGCTGATCCCGACAATGCGCGTATCCGGGAACGACTCGAGCGATGGGTAATGCACCGCGTTCGCCATTCGCCCAGCGCCGATCATCGCAATGCGCACTTCGCTCTTCATCGCACTTTCCGCAATCGTGGTGTCCATGCGTGGCAACCCTAGTTCGCTCGGCCCTCCTTGATCGCAGCATTCACGCGTTGGTTCGCCTGCGCCAGAAGTTCCTTCGCGCTCCCCTTACCCTGCAGGGCGAGCGTCTCCGCGCCATCGGGCCCATCGAGCTGCGCATTGAGGATAGGGATCTGCACGATCGGCGGACGGATGTGCGAGTTCGGAAGCTGTTCGATGAACTGCTTGATCCTGGGATCCACCGAGTTCCAGTACGGGTCAGTTGCCACCTTCTTGATCGTGGGAAGCCTGCCCCCGCCGGTCTGGCTCTGGACCAGCTGGAATGCGTCGTCAGAGAGGTACTTCGCGAGCATGAAGGAAGCGTCCGGCGACTTGACACCGGCCGGCAGGACGGTTGCGTACCCGCCTGACCACGTGTGAGACCGCGGGACCCCGGTTGCTGGAGGGATCGGCCACACGATCCAGTCCATGTCCTTCTTTGCAAACATGCCCGCCAGTTGCGAGTTCGAGTTGATGATCGTGCTCAGGAATCCGGCCTTGAACATGTCCATGGGGACCGCCGACTGTTGCGCCTTGCGGAACGCCTCGACCGGGGCGTAGCCACCAAGTTCGCCGGCCCGCGCGACCTCCCATTCAAGGGCCGCGATGTTCTGGGGTTTGTCCATCGTGACCTGATTGGCCTTCGGGTCGTACCAGTCGCCCCCGAAGATCCACCCCCATCCGTAGAGGCGCCAGTTGTTCCAGCTTCCCCACGGGACGAACCCGAGGCGCTGGATGCTTCCCGGCACCCCGACGCTCAACTGCCGGGCGATCTTGTCGAAGTCATCCAGCGTCTTGGGTGGGGTCGCTGCAATGCCTGCCTTCTTGAGATGCTCGGCGTTCACGTAGATCATCCGGGTGTCTGTCGAATATGGCATCCCCCATAGCTTGCCATCGCGCCAGACCTCATCCCAGCACCAGGGCTGGTGGTCGTCGCCCTTGATGCCGGCGGTCTTCGCCATCGGGGCCATGTCCATGAAGAGTTTTGTCTGCGACGCGCCGAAGATGGTGTAGCGGTCGAAGACCGACACATCCGGTGGCGTGCCGGCGGCGACAACGGTGACCAGTTTCGCGTCGCGGTCGGGCGTATCGGTCATCTCGACCTTGGTCTTGGGGTATGCCTTCTCGAAGTCGGCAATCCGCGCGACCCACGCCTTGTAGCTGGCGTTCGTCTCGCCGCCTTCCGGCCAGAACACCAGCTTTTCGGGGAAGGGTGCTGCCTTGACAGGTGCTGAACCCGCGGGTGCGGTGTCACCACCGCATGCCACCGCCACGACCCCGATGCCTGCTAGATGCAGGACACGGGAAAGAACGGAACGGCGCGATTGCTGGGATGCAGCATTCATCGCCCCACCCCTTTGGCACGGACCTGTATCCGCATTGTTTGGCCTTCGCCGGCCTCGTCCACACCTGTCACGATCACCATGCAACTTGCCCTCGGGGCAGGAGACTAGCACGCCCGTTACGGACGGGCAACTCCTTGCATGCCCTCATCGTGGCGCGCCCGCCAGGTACCCGCTTGGGGTTGGCACCCGGTCATTTCCGCGGGTGCAACCTGCCTCCAACCCAACTGCCTCACATGCCTGTTCATGCGCGGCACGCC
>BJHB01000011.1:10819-22113 GCA_014191415.1 Chloroflexota bacterium | reverse complement strand
GAGCAACTTTAGGGACCATTCCTGAGAAACGTTCCATCGCCGATGCGCGAAAGAGAGAACCGTGAAACTGGTTTGGGCAATCGTCCAGTCTGAAGATGCTAGCGCAGCCCTCAAGGCGCTCGTTTCGCGTGGATACCGAACGACGCGAATAAATACGGTTGGCGGGTGGCTCAAGAGTGGCAACGTCAGTCTGCTTCTTGGTGTGGAGCCTGCACAGGTAGATGACGTAGTGGCCACCCTTCGCGAGCATTGTCGTGCCCGGAAAGCGGATAACGGAGGTCAAGTGACCCTAGGTCGCGCGACGGTCTTCGTGGTCAACGCGCCGGGATTCGTGCAACTCTGACGGTTGCGACGGGTCTCTCTTCTGCACGATGCCCGCCTCGATTGAAACATCTTTCCCCTCAGTGTCGAGGGGCATCGGCGCCAGCAGCACCCACACCAGAACACCTGCGCCAATCAAGATCACCGCGACCAAGAACAACAGGAGGCCGTAGTTCTGCACCAAATCTTGGGCGCCGGTGACGCCGCCATGCGCGGTCGATAATTTTGGGGTCGCCGAGAGTAGTGCCACGGCTAAAAATCCAGCGGATTTCAGACCGCGAGATTGACGAAGTAGCATCTCCACGGATTCAGACAGCCGTATCAGAAGCCCTCTAGTTCCTGTGGAGGGTTGAAGATGAAATCTGGTTCCTGCTGCGCGCGCGGTCATCTTTCTGACTTTAACACTGGACGACGGATCCTATACTTTCGCCGTGGAAGATTTGGGAGCAATCCTACTCACCTTGGGAGGTATCGCCGTCGCAATCGGAGCGGTACTTCTAGTCACATCCCCATATCTGGGCAGGGGCTTGGCAGCTAGGTCTAGTCAGCCGAAACCGGCGAAGCGGTCATCGGGACCTGACCGAATGCGAGAACTTATCGCATCTGAACAGTTGGTCCGGACACGCCGTGCGCGTTTCGGAGCCACGATTCGGTCGGCCGGGATTGGCGCAGTTCTGACTGGGATCGTCCTGTTTGCATGCGGGACGGCCGTAAGGATCTTTCTCGTCACGAACTAGCAGTCCGGAATCGCGGTTGAAAACCTAGACGGGGGTCAGGGTCTGCCCGCTCGGAGACGCTACACTGCACTTCGTGACACGAGACGAGATTTCCCCGCTCGCCATTGACGAACATGCGTCCGGTAGTGACGAGAGTAATCTCTCCCGGCGCGCAATGATGACCCGTCCTTGGCATCCATGGCATAGCGAGCGCGTTCTCCGCTGTATTACCTGCCAGGCGGTACACCCGCTTCGAGATGTGATTTATCGCTGCGGCTCGTGCGGGGATCTCTTGGACGTCGTGTTCCCGCGGCCGACCGAAACCGGTGCCGCGCTTGCGGCTACGTTTCGGGCTCGCAGGATGTCTGCCAACCCGATTGATCGATCCGGGGTTTGGCGGTTTCGCGAACTGCTGCCGTTCTATGACCACGAGGCCCAGATCGTCACCTACCCCGAGGGCAATACCCCATTGCTCGAAGCCCCGAAGAGCGCGGGGTATGCGGGGTTGAGGCGCCTACGCTTCAAGCATCTTGGGTTCAACCCGACTGGGTCATTCAAGGACTACGGAATGGTCACTGGGGTAACCCAGGCGCGCATTCTTGGGATGAGGGCAGTTGCCTGCGCAAGCACCGGAAACACGTCCGCATCGCTAGGCGCCTATGCTGCCAGGGCGGGTCTGTTACCCATTGTGCTGGTACCCGAAACCGGTGTCAGCTTTGCCAAATTAAGTCAGTCGCTCGATTACGGTGCTCTGACGCTACTGGTTCGAGGCGACTTTGACGTCGCGCAGGCCCTCTTGCGTAAGCTCGCGCCCCGCCTCGGTATTTACATCCTCAATTCGGTCAATCCATTCCGACTTGAGGGACAGAAGACCGTGATGATCGAGCTTCTCGAGCAACTTGGTTGGGAGGCGCCGGACCGCATCGTTGTGCCTGGTGGCAATCTCGGTAACTCAAGTAGCTTTGGCAAGGCACTTCGGGAACTCCACGACTTGGGGCTGCTGTCAAAGCGTCCGAGAATAACCATTGTTCAGGCTCGTGGGGCTGCTCCTCTTTCAGAAGCGTATGAGGGCGGTCACTCGGAGACGCTCGTTCGGGTACACGCGCGAACGCTTGCGACGGCAATCAAGATTGGCGCACCCGTTTCGTGGAAAAAGGCGGCACGTGCAGTCGACTGGAGCGACGGTTGGGTCATGTCGGTCAGCGAGCAGGAAATTGCCGACGCCAAGGCGGTGATTGGGCAGGACGGAATTGGCTGCGAACCTGCTTCAGCGACTACTCTCGCCGCGATCAGGCGTCTTGCGAGTGAGGGAACCGATGAACGGATCGATCCCGACGAGACGATTGTCGCGATTCTCACAGGCAATGTGCTGAAGGATCCGGATTACACGATCCGCTATCACCAGTCATCCCTTTTTGAGGAGTTCCGCAGCGAAACGATCGTGACAGATCACGGGCGTGGACTTACATCGCAGTTTGCAAACCCTCCCGTTGTCGTTGACGCGACTGAAGAGGCGCTGATGGCGGTCATCCAGGAGCGCCTAGACACGATTGGTTAATGGCAAACGAAAAGTCCTCCAATGGACCCACCGGTCCATTGGAGGACTTTCTATTTTCCTGGCTGAAACCACGGCCGGCGCACAAAAAAACGGGCCAATCTCAAGGAAATTCATGAGATCGGTCGGAGTGTTCCGACTTGCGAGGGCGCAGGAATGGCGGAATATCAAGGTTGTCGGTGCCGATGTGATCCGGCGGCGGAATTGGCCGGGCCGGTGGCCGGTCAAGGTCGCGGATGGATGGCGGGACGCGAAGGTCGCGCTGTTCCGGCAAATCCGAGTAGGAAGCGCTGCCAGCTTCTCGGCCAACCGCTGACCGGGTACCACCCACGACATCCCGACGCCCGGTCTGGCCACCAACGAAGGTGCGCGCTCCACGTGAGAGCGGTTGACGGCTTTCGAACCCGGTCGCAATGACCGTGACACGCACTTGGGAATTGAGGCGAGGGTCGATCACCGCGCCAAAAATCACATTCGCGTCGGGGTCGGCTGCCTTCATGATGATGTCGGCTGCTTCAGTGACCTCGAACAACGTCAGGTCTTCGCCACCGGTAATGTTGAACAGGATGCCCTTGGCGCCGTCAATCTGGATATCTAACAACGGACTGGCGATAGCCTGACGGGCTGCATCAGCTGCGCGCTGGTCACCGGAACCGTGGCCGATTGCCATGAGAGCCGACCCGGCATTGGCCATGATGGCTTTTACGTCGGCGAAATCGACATTAATGAGGCCCGGCATGGTGATGAGTTCCGAGATGCCAGAAATTCCTTGCCGAAGGACATCGTCTGCCAATCGGAAAGCCTCGACCATTGGCAGTTTGTTGACTGCTAGGTCAATAAGGCGATCATTCGGAATGGTAATGAGTGTATCTACTTTTTCGCGCAATGCAGCAATGCCGTCCTCAGCTGCTTGACGGCGTCGCGAGCCTTCGAACCCGAACGGTCGTGTCACGACGGCAACAGTCAATGCACCGAGCTCTCGAGCAATCTCGGCAATACGCGGAGCAGCACCTGTTCCGGTGCCCCCACCCATTCCGGCGGCGATGAACACCATGTCTGCACCACGAAGGGACTCGGTGATGTCCTCTTCGCTCTCTTCAGCGGCCTTGGCACCGATCGCCGGTGACCCGCCCGCTCCAAGACCTCGGGTCGCCTTATCACCGATCCGTATTCGAGTCTGTGCATTTGACCGAAGAAGCGCCTGTGCGTCGGTGTTGACGGTGATGAACTCGACACCTCGGATCTCGGTTTCGATCATCCGGTCTACAGCATTGCTTCCACCACCACCGACCCCGATGACCTTAATCTGAGCGAATGCCTCGAGCGCCGGCAACGCTGACACGTTGTCAAGACGCTCTTCATGGCCCCGCGAATGCCGACCGCGTTCGGAGTACATACCCTCGCCCTCTTTCGTGCCGCCAGACAGAAAGCCTGGTGTACGTGCGCATGGCCCCGCAGGCGATGCACGCTGTCCTATTTTCGCAACAAAGCTGAATTGTCCGGTGTCTTGAATGTTTCGTCCAAAACCAGCTCGACTAAAGGGTACTTGCTAGCGAGCGGGGGCACTGCTGAATGGTTTGATCGCTTTTCTGAAAAGGTCAGTCAGCGCGTCCCAGAGCGAAAAGCCCTTGGATTCTGCCGGATGGCTCTCGGACAGCTTTTCCTGCCCCCATTTGAGCAACCCAATCGAGGTAGCGAAAGACGGAGACTGGAACCCCTCTCCGAGACCTGGGATTGACGTTGGGAGCCCGATTCGCACCGGAAGGGCCAAGGCGTCCTCAGCGACTTCGCGGATACCAGGCAAGTTTGATGACCCGCCGGTCAGTATGACGCCAGCGCCGAGAGCATTGCTCAGTCCCTTTCGGGCGAGATCGTCCCGGATAAGTCGGAACATGTCCTCGACCCGGGCCTGAATGATTTGGGAGATGAGACCCACGGTGGTCAGATTCGTAGCCCCACCGTGTGACTCGATTTGCAGGTCACGATCCTCTGAGTCCGCAGTCCACACGGCATTGCCGTATCTCATCTTGAGGGATTCGGCATTGGCAACCGAGGTTCTTAGGCAGAATGCGAGGTCATGGGTGATGTCACCGCCACCGAATGGCAGGACTGCCGTGTGCCAAATGCTACCTGCCATGTACACCGCAATATCTGTGGTGCCTCCACCAATGTCGATGACCACGCAGCCGAGTTCACGCTCGTCCTCGGTTGTCGTCGCCCCACCGGCGGCCAGACCCTGCAACACTAGTTCCTCAAGTGTGATCCCCGCCATGTGGATCGCCTTCTCAAGATTCTGGATCATGCCGATGGATCCGGAGATGACATGGGTTTCCGCATCGAGGCGGTGACCGGTCATTCCAATTGGATTGCGGATGCCGGTCTGACCGTCGACCGTGAAATTTCGTGGCACGACAAGCACAATTTCGCGACTTGCCTCCGCAGGCGCTGCTCGTGCTGCATCGAGGGCCTTCACAACATCCGCTTCATTGACGTCGTGCGTATGGCTTGGGAGGGTTGTTCCTCCGCGGCTGTTCTCACTCGTGATGTGTTCACCGGAGATGCTGACACACGCAGAGGTGACGGTGACGCCAGAGACAATCTGAGCCTGGTTCATCGCAGCAGCGATCGACTGGGCAGTGTCCTCAAGGCTGATGACGATGCCCTTGCGGAGTCCCTTGGACGGGCTCATGCCAGCTCCGCGAAGTTGCAACTTACCATCTGCCTTTAATTCGGCGATGGTGACCACAGTCTTTGTAGACCCAACATCAATTCCGGCGACAAATTGCTCGCGCGCCACTGTTCCTCCGGACTGGCATCACGCCACGTCACCTGCATAACGGTTCGAAGTGGTCGAATGGCGCATTCTCGCCAGAAGTCTATTTGCTTGGTTTTGTAAGCCTCGAACGGTTGTCAGGCGGTGGTGCCTGACGTCCCTTTTTCGCTCTCTAAGCCAAGGTAGGTGGGCATTATAGTCGACATAACTTGGAGATTGCGTGCCGAGGGGAGACATAATCCGCGTGCCAACGTCAACGCCGGGGGGATGGCGTTGGTGTCAATCTGACCTGGGTGGTTGGTGACGGCACGGCTGCCCGGTATGCCGGTCTCCCTGGTGACCGTATGTCAAGTAGGTTGAACTGGATGTGTTGGTCTCGTGAATATTCACGCAGGGCAATGAGTTGGCCAATCTTGGCATTGAGGTTTTCTGTGTCGCCCAGAATGATCGGCACGTCCTGGTCCAGATACACGACCAGTCCAGCAGTGGAAAACTCAACCTGTTGTATGCGCATGCCCAGCGATCCGAGTGCTGTAATCAATTCGCGCGCCGCGAGGACGACGCGTGCCGGGATGCTGTCGCCCGCTTGAACTTGCGCGCCGGTTGAATCCACGATTACGACCAAGTCGGAACCTGCCCCAAGGTCTGACTGGCTGCCGGTGTCTGCGATTACCACTCCTTGGTCATCGACCATCAAGTCACCAGAGGTTGTGCGCCAGATCGCTACGGGGGTTCGTTCCTCCACTTCAATTTCCACGGTGCCTGGGAGGTGTGTCAGTACACGGGCTCGTCTGACCCCCGGGAGTTGGGCCACCTGACGTGCGACTTCGATGGTGGATATTTTGAAGATGTTCTGACCGACAACCGAGGCAACTGACGCGATTGTGGTCAGTGGGACCCGTTCGATTTCACCGATGCGGCGCAGGACGACATGCTCGACTTGGAAGTAGGGTGCGGTAAGACAGGTGAAGATCACCGCCGTTGCGGCGAGGGAAGAAGCGAATGCATAGGACCTGTGCACCACGCTCCGGTCGATGGCACCCGGCTCGGCCGGGCGCGTGCGAGCGCGTGAACCGTACCGCGTGGTGTCCGATCCTGTGGAAGCCAATCTTCGAGGAATGGAGCTCCAAGACTGTTCAACCATTCCGTTCCCCTAGAGACGACCTGACTGCATCGGTGACTGGTGTCGCTTTCAGAGTGAGGCGAGAAGCCTCTTCTCTTGTGTCTTCGGGATCAAGTGGGTCGCCATCGGTCGACCAATCGCCTGAAAGCATCACTTCGGTCTCTAGAAAGATATCGGTATCAATGAGCACACGTTCGCGAACTGCTTTGATAAGGCTAAGTATATCGTGTGCAGTAGCAGTACCACGATTTACGATGTAATTGCCGTGTAGAAGACTGATTTGCGCATCGCCGATCCGATGCCCTTTGAGGCCGGCCTGCTCGATCAGTTGTCCCGCGAATTTGCCTGGTGGGTTTCTGAACACAGAGCCGCAGCTCCGTTCGGTTGGTTGCCGGGTCCTCCGGCTCGCCTCGAAGCCATCAATCCGCTGGAGGAGTTCGGCGGGGCTTGTACGTCCGAGTGTCAGTTCGGCCCCGAGCACTACTCCGCTTCCGGGGGATTTGAGACGACTTGAGCGGTAACCGAAAGCCATTTCGCTTCCGGATACGGTGCAAACACGTGATGCAGGCAACCCGGTGCCGGCCCGACCCGGAGACCAGAAGGTCACTTCGCGGACCACTGCTTTCATGTCGCCGTCATATGCACCCGCATTGCCGGCAATCGCCCCGCCAAGTGTCCCCGGAATTCCACACGCCCAATCCAGGCCTGACAGGCCGAGATGGGCAGTCCAACGAGCAATCCCGGCGGTTTGGCATCCCGGTTCGACCTGGATAACTACCTCTTGCCCGTCCTCATAAATGACGGTACCCCGGTTCCGGAGGTTGTTTGGTGTCTCGACCTTTATTGCGAGTCCTCTGAAACCGCGGTCCGAAACGACCACATTGCTTCCACCGCCAAGAACAAGGACTGGTAGTTCAAGATTTTCAGCCGTGGTTAGGAGGCGACCGAGCGACTCACCGTCGGGAGCCCTCATGAAGAAGTCAGCCGGTCCACCGATCTTTAGAGTGGTGTACGGAGCGATTGGAACGGCGGTACCTACCGGTAGACCGGTTTCACCCTGCAGTGCGAAACGGATCACATCACTTCTGGTCATGGGGTTGTGCGGTCAGTCACGGTTCTAAGGCCGCAAGGGTGCGGCGTTAGAACGACGTACTTGCCTTGTGTGCGCCGGTTCAGAGGTCCGGTTCCCCGCGGACTGTTTCTTGCTGATCAGCATGTTCGCTGACGCGAACCGGACCCTGCGCGCCCCTTGGATTTCAGCGGTTTTTCAGCTTTGAGGAGAGTTCGTGCGCTAGCCGATCAATCGGGCCGGCGCCCATCACCAGAACAACATCCCCTTGCTGGAGTTCATCCATTAGGACCGTTATTGCGTCTTTCGGTTCGCCGATGTGGCGCGCGAGGCTCTCGGATTGCTGGTTCCGACGATGGTTCAGGGCGGTGACGAGTTCGGCGGAACCTCGGTAGATGCCGTCTGGCTCACGTCCGGGTGGCGAATAGACGTCGGTGACAATTACCAAGCTGGCTGCGTCGAACGCCTGGACAAACTCGTCGAAGAGGCGTTCGGTTCGGACCTTCAGGTGGGGCTGGAAGACGGCCCAGAGACGTCCGCGAGGCGCGCTGGGGTCTTCAGGTTGCGTAATGTGCACGGCTGCTGCCAGTGTCACCCGCACTTCAGTTGGATGATGGGCGTAATCCTCGAAAACGCTGACACCGTCGTGGTTCCCTGCCAGTTGAAATCGACGACGTACCCCGCGGAAGTGTGCAATTGCGTCGAGCGCGACTTGAGGCTCGATTCCGACATGTGCCAAGGCAATCGTTGACGCAACGGCATTCAAGATATTGTGTTTGCCGGGCACAGACAACCGGCCTTCCAGCACCTCGCAGGGTTCTTCGGCGGTGGGTCTGTCGTGCGCAGGCCAGACACTGAATGTCGACCCACCTGGGTGCTCACGAATGTTGCCGATCCACCACTGCGTCCGGTGGCTCGGCGTGTCCAAGCCATCGTCCAGTTGGCCGTACCGGGTCACGCGGAGGCCACGTTCCATCGGGTGGACAGTTTCGAGGACCCGTTCAATCCCGGCATCTGATTCGCGATTGGGTGACCGTGAAGCCACGACTAATCCGTTGGGTTGGACCAGTCCGAGGAAGTCAACAAACGCTTGCTCCATTTCTGGAACTGATCCATAGTATTCGAAGTGGTCTGGCTCGACGTTGGTGAGGATTGCCACTTCCGGCGTGTATGCCAGGAACCGGCGGTCGTATTCGTCTGCCTCGATCACCATCCATTCGGACTGTCCCCACGACGCACTGGTATCGAGGTTGACCAGTTCCCCTCCGACTTGGAAGGATGCATCAATCCCTGCGCGTCGCATCGCCGTGGCGATCATCGCCGTCGTCGTGGTTTTGCCATGTGTTCCTGCGACCGCGATGGTGCGCTTGGAGTTTGCGAACCAGGCGAGTGCTTCCGCATGCTTTTTCACAGGTAACCCAAGTTCGTGTGCAGCCATGACTTCGGGGTTCGTTGCTGGAACCGCTGAGGACATGACAACCAGTGGGTTTTCTGCCAGGTTCAGGCTTGAAACCAGCTGCGGATCATGACCAATTTGGACAGTGGTGCCAAGAACCCTCAGGCTCTCGACCGTAGGTGAGTCGCTTGCGTCTGAGCCGGAAACCTTGCACCCCATTTGGAGATAGAGCCGCGCGAGCGCACTCATTCCGGCTCCCCCTATCCCGATAAGGTGAACAACATCGGGGTCGCGCGTCGGGTCGTTCGCTTTGACGGAACCCCCACGGTCAGCTTCGGCGTGGGCGCTGCTCATCTGGCTGTCCTTGGCGTGCATGCGTCGGTCATCCTGATTTTCCTGCTACGGATCGGAGCAATGAAACGATTTTCTCGGCAGCTTCAGGGCGCGCCAGTCGTTGAGACGCATCCCGCATGCTTTGGAGGCGTGCGGTGTCTTGGAGAAGGCTTTGAATTTTTGGCCAGAGGGCGGACGGATCGGTGGGACTGCTGCCAATCAGTGCATCATCAGGAATGGTGATAGCGGCGCCTTGATCGGTCAGCACGGACGCGTTTTGACGCTGGTGTCCGCCTGCAAACGAACCTGGGACGAGGATCGAGGGAACTCCAATCATCGGTAGTTCGGCCAGCGTCGACGCGCCTGCGCGACACACGACGAGGTCGCTTGCGGCAAGGGCGTCTGCGATCCCTCGGTGCAGATACTTGAACAAGTGATAGCGGGTCCTGAGGTACTCACCAAGACCCGATCGGATTGACTGCAACCTGGGTTCATCGGGCTCGCCACACAGGTGGATGACGTCGGCGTGGTGGAGCAGAGGCTCAAGCATGTCGGAAATCGCGTAGTTGATACTCCGTGCGCCGCTACTTCCACCCATAACCATTACGACATTCCGGTCGGAGGGAATCCTGAAAGCTTCCCGCCCACGCTCACGGCTTGCGCTGTGAAACTCCGGTCTGACCGGGTAGCCGGTAACCACTTGTCGCGAATGTTTCCAATGGTCCCGGGTGTTTGGAAAGGAGACTGCAATGCGTGATGCAAGCGGCGCCAGCGTCTTTATCGCCATGCCCGGCACCACGTCGGGAAGGAACACGACGACAGGGATGCGTCGCAAGCGCGCGGCAATCACCACGGGGGCGCTTACGTATCCGCCAGTTACTAGGCACGCATGGGGACGAAAGGCTCCCATCGCGCGGGAGGCTTGGAAGACCGCCTGCAGTAGTCGGACGCCACCCAACGCAAGTCGGGTTGCGGAGACACCACGCAGTTGTGGCATTGAGAGAGGCTGATGGGCGACACCGGCGTGAGCGAAGACTTCCATATCGATGCGGGAAGTACCGTGTAGGAAGAGCGAGGCATTGCCAGCGATTGCACGGGACGTCGTCGCATCGCCGGGCTCTTGATCTGCCTTTGCTATCTGGGCCGCGTCCTCGCGTTTCAAAACCTCGGCAACTGCGAGTGCGGGGTAGATATGTCCCGCAGTTCCACCGCCTCCTACGACGACGCGGAGGTCGCTTCCACGTAGGGTTCCAACAACGCCGCCCATCACGTGGGCTTCTTTTGAAAATGTTTCAATGAACCCTTGTCCCCTGCGCACCAACGTTTCAATCGGTTTGACACTTGTCTGGGCCTTCAGTTCAGTGAGGAAATTCGTCCGAATTGGGCTACCTCACTGAAGGGCAATGAACCGACGAGGTTGCGATCCGTCCTCAAGTGGGCACCTAGGCGGTTTGGCGCATCGCAGCCACGGAGCGACGCCACCAGCCGACAGCATTCCGCGATGTGGGCACTGTGTTCGTTGAGTATGTGGATATGCTGAGAAGAACGCCACAAGAGGCTAGCGTCGTAATGAGCGAGGAGCCTCCGTAGCTGAAGAAAGGCAGGGTAATTCCGGTAAAGGGAACGCTGCTGGTCATCACGGCCATGTTGAGAAACCCCTGGAATGCGATGCCGAAGGTCAGCCCGGTTGCAACGTATCTGCCGAGGGTGTCTTGCGCACGTCCGGCGATCAGCATTCCTCGATAGAGAAAGCCCGCAAACATGGCGAGGGTTAGGAGTGTCCCAATGAGTCCCACTTCCTCGCCGATTACCGCGAAGATGCTGTCTGTGTTTGGGTACGGGAGGAACAGGAATTTCTGCCTCCCCATGCCGAACCCAACACCTTTCAGTCCTCCGGAACCCAGTGCAAGAAGCGATTGCACGACGTGATACCCATCCTTCTGAGGATCGTTGAATGGATCGATGAATGTGGTGAAACGTACCATCCGGTACGGTTCAATCCACGTGA